>JAYSSW010000880.1:0-13820 GCA_043720335.1 Planctomycetia bacterium | reverse complement strand
CCTTCTGGTGGGCGTGCTGCACGGCGTTGCAGACCGTGATGAACAGATTGATCCGCTCCTGCGGCGACAGCTTTTTGGCGTCGCAGTAGTCGGTGATCGACACCCCCTTGACATGCTCCATCACGAAGTAGGGACGGCCGCTGGAGGCCACGCCGGCGTCGAGCACCTTGGCGATGTTGGGGTGGTCCATGACCGCGAGGGCCTGCCGTTCGGCGTCGAAGCGGGCCAGCACGTCGCGGCTGTCCATGCCTGGCTTGATGAGCTTGACGGCGACCGTGCGCTGCACGGGCTGCCGCTGCTGGGCGAGATAGACGACCCCCATGCCGCCTTCGCCGATCGCGGCGGTCAGCGTGTACTTGTCGTCGAGCGTCGTGCCGATGGCGGTGTCGGGGCCGAGCGGTTTCAGGCCTTCGATGATGCGGGCGATGTCGGCGTCGAAAAGCGGATCGGGGCGGACCTCGCGGCCGTTCCGCTTGAGGAGGGGAAGCAGGTCCGGGAAGTCGGTGAGGTCGGCTTCGCTGGGCAGGCGGGCGTTGCCGACCGTCACGGGCACGACGGTGCAGCCCGCTTCGAGGGCGATGCGCACTTCCGCGCGGACATGGTCGATGCCGGCGATGGTGGCGCGTTGCTGGAGGATTTCCAGCCATTGGGGGCCGATGACGACCAGCACGGCGGTGGCGGACATCAGCTTCGCGCGCAGCAGTTCGGGGAACGGCTCGCCCTGGGGGATGCTCTGGTGGTCGTAGAAGACATCCCAGCCGCGCAGCCGCTGCTTGAGCCGTTCGTGGATCAGCTTGACGGTGTCGGGGCTGTCAGCGCGACGGTAGGAAAGGAAGAGGGCGGTCACGGGCGGTTCTCCAACGAAGGCGGCCTCCGCGCCAGTGTAACCGACGAGTCGAGAATCGGTAGCGTATTTCCAATCAATCCGTCCATTCGCGGAGTGGCATCCCAACCAGCGATTCACCCGGCGACGCCGTCGCGCTCCAGCCGGAACGGGCCGGTGTCGCAGGCTTTCAGCCACGCCTGCACCTGGTCGTAATCGCGCTGCTTGTCCTCCGGCAGCAGCTTCTCCCAGGGGACCAGGTTGTGGTTCAGCCGCCGCGCCTTGTTGGCGGCGAGTTCCGCATACATCACGGGCTTCGGGGCGTAGCGCCAGCCCGTCAGCAGGCGCTCGGCGACCCAGCGGTTGTGCTCCATCCGGGCCAGCTGCTCGATTTGGTCCTTGCTGAACTCGGGCTTGACCGGCGCCTTGGCGGCCTCCTTGCGGACGAGGCGCAGGCCGAGGTGGGACAACTTGACGAGCAGATGGTCCGCGGCCTGGCGGTTCGACTCGCGCATCCCCTCGCGGAGCGACGACCAGGGCGACGGCCGATGGTCCGGGTTCGCGGCGGCGGCGTGGCGCTCGTAGTCGTCGTGCAGGATTTGGCCGAGCTCCTCGCGCAGCGGACGGGTGATCTCGTCCAGGCTGGCGGCGAAGCGGCATTCGCCGAACGGGTGGAAGCGGCCGTCCTGCGACAGCGCCTCCGCCAAGGCGGGCTGGCGCGGCAGCCAGACGAAGATCGGCACGTCGCCCGCGCCGTGGCAGGCCAGCTGCTCCGACAGCCGCACCGCCGCGTCGAAGTTCTCGCGGTCCTTCTGGCCGCACACGAACACGATCGGCTTGACGCCAGGCTGCCCGAAGCATTGCGCCAGATCGCGGCAGAAAGCCTCGTCGCCGGCGCTGTCGAGCGTGCGGAACTGCGCGTTGCACGCGTATTGCACCGCATGCTCGCCTTCGACACGAAGATCCTCCGGCAATGGCCCGGTCGAATCGCTCCACTGGTCCGCCTCGTCGGAGAATTGGGCGATCCCAAGTGACTCGTGCGACCACGTCGTGAAACGTGGATGCCGGCTCAGGAACGTGCGGAACGTGCCGGGGTCCGGGTCGGCGATCGTGAAGCGCGCCCGCTTCAGGTTCGCGTGGTGCCCCAGCTGGGCGAGCTGCACCGCCAACGCCTGGCCCATCGCCCCGAAGCCGACGATGACGAAATGGGCGACCTCGCCGGGCCGCGTCGGCGTGTAGGCGTGCAGCCTCTGCGTGACGAGGCGGGCGGCGCCGCTCCTCGGCACGTTGAAGACCTGAACCGCCAGCCGCGCACTGTCGTGCAGCACCGTCACGTTCGGCTGCAGCGACAGCGACAGCTGCGTGTCGGCGACGTGCAGGTGCAGCCGCGTCTTCGCGCCGCCGTAGTCGGGGCCGCTCCTCGACAGCACGTCGGCCAACTCGGCGGCGACCTCCAGGTTGGCCCCGTCGTCGCCGGTAACCGCGAACACCTCGGCGGCGTGCTCCGCCCGCGCTTCGCGCAGGACCGATGCGCGCGTCGCGTCGCCGACCAGCACGTCGGCGCCCTGGTTGCGGGCGTACTCCAGCCACGGGTTGGCCTCGTTCGGCTCGATGACGACGATGGCGGCCGTCGGATCGCGGCGCTTGAGGTCGTCCAGCAGCTGCAAGCCGATCTGCCCCAGCCCGCAGATGACCGTGTGCCCCTTCAGCGTGAGCTGGCGCGGCAGCTTACGGATCTCGTCAAGCACGCGCAGGATGACCGTCGACGACACCACGAGGAACAGCAGCGACGCCGACAGCCGGGCCAGCATGAGAAGCCCGTTGCTGGGATGGTCGGCGTCGTCCTCGGCGCCGGAGTTGAGCAGGAAGAGCTGCACCGTCTTGAACAACGGGATGGTGAGATCGAGCGGGTCGCGCGGCCTGGCGAGGTACTGCCAGGTGAAGCCGGCGAGGCCGAGTGCGAAGGTCAGCGCCGCCAGCGAGCCGATGAGCAGGCCGAGCCAGCGGCGCACGCGCAGCCGCCAGCGGGGGGCGGGGTCGGTGCGGCGCAGGCGCGGCGTGCGGGTTTCCGGCATCGGGAAGCCTCCAGGGTGTTCGCGCTTGCGCCGCCAATCCAGGTCGTTTTCAGACGTCCGTCGGCGAGGTCGGCCCGCTTCTCGACTTCGCCTGCTCCTTCGCGGCCCGACTCGCTGGCCGGCCTTGGTCCGCCTTCGACGTTCGTCGCTGAACCACGCGCCAGAGCACGTAGGCCAGAGTGCCCGCAAGCATTGCCAGAAAGACGAACAAAGTCCAGAAGAGGCCGGACCACAAGGGCGAACCGAAAGGTTGATGGTGGTCGTGGACACCGAGGGCCGGGGCCGCCGCCTTCAGCCCGGCGAGCAACCGGGCGGCGTCCTGGTCGGTCGCGCAGTCCTGTGAGAACACCGACATGCCCAGCCATTCCTCGAACGTGCCGGAAAACTTCGGATCCTCCAGGCCGACGGCGACGTTCGCCGGCCGCAGCCACGAGGTCCGGTGGACCGCGGTCGTCTTGCGGTCGCGGAGGTCGATGGATCCCCAGCCGCGCGGGTGCAGCAGGCTCGGCCAGCGCAGGACTCCCTGGCCGTCGATGTAGTAGCCCGCCTTCCAATCCTCCTCGACGCAGCGCAGGAGCGTGCCAGCAGGGACCGGGTCGGCGGCCGTCGGAATCAGTCGCGCCAGCCCGAGATCGACGAGGGCCGAATGAGCCTGCCTCGCGAAAGCCTCCGGTTCGCCGGGCAGGGCGCTGGCGGCGTACTTGCTTGCGCCCCAGCCGAGCGCCGCGCCGAGCACCAGCGCAAGAACCAGGTCGTCCCATTTCCACGGCGGCATGGCGAGGCGCACCACGAGGTTGACCAGGCAGCCCAGCCCGGCGCCCAGGCAGACGAACTCGACGAGCATGCCCCGCTTGACCGCTTCGATGTCCCGAGCCAGGAAGCCGTAGCGCAGCTGCCAGAATCCCGCGAACAGGACGGCGGCGAAGAGGACGAGAAAGCCGATCACGAGCCTGGCGCCGCGCCGCCAGCCTGCCGGCTTGGGGTCGCTCGGCGGCGCGTCCTCATGGCGAGGCTCCGGGGGATTCTCCCTCGGCGACGCGGCCAGCCACGGGTTCAGCTCCGCAATTGACTTCGGAGCCGTCTCCTCTTTCCGTTGCTGCTTCCTCTGCCTCCTGGCGATCCGCGCCAGCTGACGCGCGATCTCCTCCTGCAACTGCCTCTGTTTCTCGCGAAGCGTGTCAAGCTCGTTGCGCAGCTCGTTGAGCTTGATCTGCAACTGCTCCTCGCTGGAGACCCGATGGAACAGGTGGCCGTCCCCCTGGCGCTTGGCCCGGTAGTCCTCCTGCAGCCGGCGCCGCTCCTCCTGGTATCCCGACGGGTCGGCGTGGCTCGCCTCCGGCGGAAGATCCAGTTCGATGATCGGCGTGTCGCGCGGACAGGACTCGTCGACGATCACCAGCCAGGTCTTCTTGCCCCGCGACCGCGCGTACAGGAACTCGTACTGCGTGTACGAGACGCGGCCGAACTCCGTCTCGACCGGAGGCTCCGCGCCGTAGCCGTGCCCGACCAGATGGATCAGGCCCTCGCAGCCGTCGATCTTTTCGCGGAGCACCTGGCAGAGATCGCCCGATTCGGTGCCGAATATCTCCTGGTCGATGGGCGTGAACCCCAGTCGGCGCAGCGTGTTGCTCACCAGTCCGCGCGTGGTGCGGAACTCCTGCGACACGCAGGAGACGAAGACCGATTCGTTCACGGCCAACCCCCCCCTTATTTCGGCTCCACGATGCCGTAGCCCAGATGCAGGATCGCCTTCAGTGTCTCGGCTGCGGTCTTGCGGTCGTATTCCTTCTCGCTCTCCGGCAGCTCCGCGTACGGCACCAGGCACGGGTGTTTTTTGGCGCCGTCGTCGCGGGCGGGGCCGTGGGTCCAGCCCTGCGCGATGCGCTGGGACGCCCAGACGTCGTGCGTGTTCTCCGCCAGCCGCTCCATCAGTAGCGCCAGCGACGCCGGCAGCGCCACCGCCGACGTGTCCAGCGGCTTCGGTTCATAGGTCATGGCCGTCCCTCGTTCCGTTGATGCTTCCCGCGACCGCCCGTGGGGATTCGCTGCCCCGTTTAGCGCCCGCAGAAAAACGCGCCGCCGCCTCGCTCATTCCTTACTCGCCGCGTCGATTTCGGCGAGCAGCAGTTCGTAGTTCTTGCGCACGATCTGCGTGTTCGGATGATCGTCGCCCAGGCTGGCTTGAAAGATCGCCAGGGCCCGACGCATCAGCGGCTCCGCTTCCGCCAGACGATTCGTCGTCTGCAGCAATTGCGCCAGGTTGTTGAGCTTTTTGGCGACTTCGGGATGGTCGTTGCCGAAGGAAGCCTTGTCGATGGCCAGGGCCCGACGATACAGCGGCTCCGCTTCCGCCAGACGATTCGTCGCCTTCAGCAAATGCGCCAGGTTGTTGAGGCGAATGGCGACTTTGGGATGGTCGTTGCCGAAGGAGGCCTCGTCGATGGCCAGGGCCCGACGCATCAGCGGCTCCGCGCGGCCCCAATCCGCCAGGCCATACCGACGTAGGGCTATCTGATTCGAAAGCCAACTCGCATCGACACCGTCCCAACTCTTGGCCAAGGCCTCCAATGGCTCCAGCTCCGAGCGAACCTCCTGCCAGCGGGTCGTCGTCTCCAGCACGGCATCGCGGGCTTGCACCAGCTTTTTGATGCGAGCCTGAATCTCGACTTTGGCCTCGTCGGCCATCTGCCTTTGGGTGAGTTCCTGTACCAGCCGATGCACGCGAACTTGTCGAAGGGAGGTCGTTTCTTCCTGCACTGGCGTCAACAGGCCCAGACGAACGAGATGCTCGACGAGGACGAGCCAGGGATCGCCCCATTTGCCGACTTTCTCCAAAGCAGGAAAATCGGCGACGACGAGCGGCTTGAGCCAGGGGAGCGGCACGTTTTCCGGCGGCAGAAACGCGGCGATTTCCAGCGCCCGTCGCTCCTCCGGGTTCAGCGAAGCGAGTGTCGGCCCGAGGACCGCATCGAGCCGTTTCTTGTGATTGTGACGGCGCAACTCCACGTCCGCATCTTCAGCAAGAGTGTCGAGATCATCCAGGCCCAGGTCTTCGGCGATGCCGGAATAGGTGGCTGATTCCGTGACTGCCAGCTTGGCGGCGACCAGTTCCAAGGCCAGCGCAAAGCCCCCGAGTTGCCGAACGATCGACTCCGCAGCGCTGCGGTCCTCATCCGTGGCGAAGGGCCGAAACTTGTCCAGCAGAGCGAGCGCATCTTCATGCTTCATTTCGCCCAGGCTCAAGCACTTGAGACGCTTGCTCAGGACCAACCGAGTGGTCGCCAACAGGTGGAGGTTCGGCCCGAGAACGGTGAGCAGATCGGTTTGGTTCGCTTCCAGAAGCGAGGATTCGGAGACATTGTCGAGCACCAGCAGCACACTGCCGAGCGAATCGAGCCGATGCTTGAGGACGCGTTTCATGGCCGCGAAATGGTCGTCAGGAATCTTGCGTTCCTCGTCGTTGATGTAGGGGTGAAATTCCGCACCGCCGCCCAGGGCGATGTTGACCGCGTCGCGGAGGCTGGTTTGAAACTCGCAGGGAACCACAAAGCGACCGCCCGGATAAACGCTGGCATAGGCATGAGCAAACGTGTAGGCCAGCTCGGTCTTGCCAATCCCGCCCAGGCCATGAATTCCCGCGATGACCCCCGCCCGATTGTCGGTCAGCATGGTCCGAAGCTCGATCAGTTCATCGAGCCGACCGGTGAATTTCGGATTGTAGGCGGGAACGGTGTTCGCGCTGGCGTCGGCCCGCTTCGCTTCGTCGGCGCGTTCGTCGATGTGTTTGGCCAGCTTCGCCAGCACTGCTTTCAGGTCGGCCTGCTGGAGAGCCTGCACGCCGGCCTTGTGAAACGGCAACACGAGGTTGTTCACCTGACGGCGACGGGCTTCCTTGAGCACCGGTGACAGGTCCGATACGAACCGGGGCGACGACGGGAACCCGCAGAGTTCCGCCACCTTCGCGGCGACCTCGTGCTCCGCCAGCATCGGCTTCGACAGGAAGCCCGGCACCTCGACGAAGTAGATCGGCGCCGAACCCGCCGCGAGGATGTGCAGCGAGATCTCCTGGTCGATCCACGCCTTCCACTCGCGGCGGCAGATCTCGCTGGCGAAGTAGCTCGGCGACAGGAACGCCAAGAAGAACCGCGACCGGACCAGCCCCTTGTTGAAGATCTCGGCGTGCCAGTGCGCGAAGTCGCCGATGTTGTCGCGGTCCAGGAAGTAGGCGAGCGTGCGCCCGCCGGTGAACCGCTCGTGCTCGGCGACGAGTTCCTTGACGAACGCGTCGACCCAGACCTCGCGGTTGTCCGCGCTGGCGTAGGAGACGAAGAAATCGTAGGCGATGTCTTTCCGCATTTCACAGGACCCCAAAAAGGCCGAACACCGTCCGCACCTGCTCCGACATGGGTTGGCCGTCGTCCGTCATCATCCGGCGAATCGCGGCGGGCTGCAAACACTGATTGGCGGGGTCGGACTCGATCTTCCGCGCAGCCTCCTGCGTAAGAAGCGGCACGGCATATCTCGCCTCGCTTGCGGACCGAGGCGCGACACACCATGCTATTCGGAAGACCCTGCCATGGGGTTTGCCAAAATCCGATGGTTGCCCAACGTGCAGCATTTCGTCAACCGCACCGCAACCAAGGAATCCATCCATGAGCGAGCCGAACAACCCTCTGACGCCGGAACGGTGCCGAACCTTCGTGGCGATGGAGCGGCACCAGGGTTCGGTGACGGCGACGGCCCGCGAACTGCGGCTGAACGAGGCGAGCGTGTCGAAGCGGATTCGGCCGCTGGTGCGCGGGGCGCCGCCGTTCCTGCCGCAGCCCTGGCTGCTCAAGCGGGGCAAGAAGTTCTTCCTCACCGACAAGGGCAAGGCGATGCTCCCCGTGGCAAAGGAACATGCCGAACACCGCGAGGTGCGGGTCGACCTGGTCCGCGACGAGGAACTCGGCATGGCTTGCGGCAAGCGGTCGCCGTGGTCCGCCGAGTTCGCGCGAACGAACCGTCCGGTGAAGTTCGACGAGCTGAAGGCGTGGCCGCTGATGCTGCCGGAAGCGGACTCGCCGATTCGCAGGCAATGGGACGAACGTCTGCGCCGCCAGGAGTCGGCGACCATGCCGCAGGTGGCGATCGAGGTGGGGGGCTGGCGCGTGATGGCCAGCTGCGTGGTGGCGTGCTTCGGCGTCGGCCTGCTGCCGCGCGACATCGCCGCCGACACGAATGGCCAGGTCCACTGGCACCCGCTGGCCGAATCGCCGCGGCCCACGAACCGCCTGTACGCGGTAAGCCTGCCGAAGCCGGCGAACGAACTGGCCGAGGTTTTTGGGAGGGTGTTGGGTGCGAGGATTGGGCAGGATAACTTGCTGTGCTTCTCGTTGCGATCGAGGTGTATCGTGATCCAGCCGTCCGTTTTCATCTCCTGCGTTTCACCCGAATTCCGCACCACGCGCGGCCTGGTGTCGGACGTGCTGCTCAGGCTCGGCTTCACGCCGATCAAGCAGGAAATCTTCGGCACTGAGGCGGGCGACCTGCGCCAGGTGCTGCGCAACGCGATCGACCCCTGCCACGGACTGATCCAGCTCGTTGGGCATGGCTACGGCGCCGAGCCGGGCGTCGAGTCCGAGTTCGGACGCGTGTCGTACACGCAGTTCGAATACCTCTATGCCCGGTCGAAGGGCAAGAAGACCTGGCTCCTTTTCGTCGACGAACGCTGCCCGCGCGACACACCCATCCACCTGCTCGACCTCCCCTGGGACAAGGCCCTTCCCGATCCCGCGACCTATCAGGCCGAACGGCGGCGCCTGCAGGACCTCTACCGCACGGCTCGGCAGAGCGACGGGCATCTCTTCCATCCCATCGGCACGCCGGAGCAGTTGCTGATCAAAGTGGAACAGCTCCGCAACGAGCTGGATGCGCTGCGGCAGGAGCAGCGCGACTTTCAAGCCACGGTCACGCAGCAGTTGAACGAACTCACCGAGCAGCAGAAGCTCACCAAGGAGAAAATCCGCGTTCAGCTGATCGCGTCGGCGGAGCAGACGCTGCAGAAATCGCTGGCGGAAGCGTACGCGGCCCCCGGCTGGCAGCAGCGGCAGAAGCTGAAGGACGCCGCCGCCGCGGAGCACGCCGCGCGGCTGGGCCGCATCGACGAACTGGCCCAGTCGTTCGCCGAGATCGAGGGGACCGCCCAGGCGAGCGACGTGCTGCGCGAGATGAGCCGCATCCTGGCGGAGGAAGGCGTCGAGGAAGCGCTCGCCTACATCGCCAGCCTGCGGACCGACATTCTGACGGCCGTGAAGTCGCGGAAGAAATTGGCGCAGGAGAAGAACCGGCGCGAGCTGCAACCGCTGCTCAAAAGCGTGGAGCTGCGGGTCAGCCGCGTCGAGTTCGCCGAGGCCGATGCGCTGTTGACCGAGATCCTCGCGTTGGAACCGGCCTGGACCGACGCGCTGCACGAGCAGTGTCGGCTGCGCTTCGAGCAAGGCAAGCGGGCACAGTCGCACGAAACCTTGGAGGCGGCGCTGGACTTTTTCCGTCAAACCGAAGCCAGCGCGCGGCAGATGATGCAGCACGAGCCGACGAATCCACGCGGCGAAAGCGATCTGTCGCGGTCGTTGATTTGTGTCGGCGACGTGAAGACGAGCATGGGCAACCTGCCTGCGGCCGCAGACGCTTTCCGATCCGCTTTGGAAGTTCAACAACGTCTGGCGGCGTCGGACCCGGCCAACGCCGCGCGGCAACGCGACCTGTGGGTTTCGCATTGGGAGATCGCAAACCTGCTGGAGAAGCAAGGCGCCGCCGCCGCGCAGCAGCACTGGCGGGCGGCGCACGACATCCTCGCGGGGATGGTGCAAGCGGGGCTGCACGTGTCGCCGGACGACCGGGGCTTCCTGGAGCGGATGCGGGCGAAGGTCTGCGGCGGATGAGCGGCCTCCAACGTACCTCGTCCTAAGCCCAATGCCCGTGAATTAAGAGTTTGTTCAGTTGATTGCACACCGCACAAACTGGCCATTTCATCGAACAAACCGACCAATCGTAGTGAAGAGTCGCTCTTAATTCACGGGCATTGGGCCTAAGCCCCCTCGCCGAAAGCGGCGGACTCGGCGTCAAGGGCAAGACGCCGTGTAGAGATTGTCCTTGCATGAAGCCCACGCAGGTGCTGGAGTTGGAAATGCGCAGGTAGTGTTCCGAGGACCGACCGTCATGCAAGCAATCGTCGCCGGCAAACGACTCCGCCCCGTCATTCGCTTGTTCGTCAGTTCGACGTTCGTCGACCTGAAACACGAACGCGACGCGCTGCAACGGCACACCTTCCAGCGTCTGGAGACGTTCTGCGCCCGTCGCGGCTTCCAGTTCCAGGCCATCGACCTGCGCTGGGGCGTTCCGAGCGAGGCGAGCCTCGACCACCGCACCATGCGAATCTGCTTCGAGGAACTGCGCCGCTCGCAGGAGATCTCGCCGGAACCCAACTTCCTGATCCTCCTCGGCAACCGCTACGGCTGGCGGCCGCTGCCCGAGGAGATTTCCGAGGAGGAGTTCCGGAAACTCGAACAAGTGATCGCGACACTCCCCGAGACAGGCCGTCGTCACGCGAAAGCCACGCTCGATGCCTGGTATCGGCGCGACGACAACAGCACTCCCCCGGTCTACATTCTGCAATCGCGTTTGCGCGATCTGGAGGACGGCAAGAACTACGGGCGAGATGGCGAAGACAGGGACACGCAGGATTGGCTCAATGCGCAAGGCGTCCTGTGGTCGATCATCAGCCATGCGTTTCCCGCCAACGACCTGAGCACTCGCTTCGGCACGACGCTGGACGACTACCGCCGCAGGGTCGCCGACGATCCTGCCGCGCCGCTGCCTTCGAATGTTCGCTTCCAGGCGTCCGCGACCGAGCAGGAGATCTGGCGCGGCGCTTTCGCGGCGCCGAACGCGGGCGAGCATGTGCTGGCGTTCATCCGCGAGATCGACAACACTGCGGAATTCTCCGACGAGGCTCAAGGGTTCGTGGACGCCGACCAGAAGCCTTTGCAGGAGCTGAAAGCGGAGTTGGCCGAACACCTCGGAGAGAGGAACCTCGTCGAATTCAAGCAGGCTCGCCTGCGGCGGTCGAGCAATGACAAAGGCGAGCCGTTCGTTGACGTCGCGACCGAGCATCTGGCCGAGATGTGCGATCGCGTCCATGCCTCGCTCGAAGCCGTCATCCAGCGGCAAATCGACGCGTACTGGGGCGAGGCGACAGCGAAATCCGCTCGCGACGCGGAAATCGAGCGCGACGAGCATCAACGGTTCAGCCTGGAACGCGCGCCGGCGGCCTCGTTCGTTGGGCGGGACCAGGAACGCAAGCGCATCGCGGCCTATTTGCAGAGCGATTCGCGTCAGCCGCTCGTCGTCCACGGCCAATCCGGCTGCGGCAAAACCGCTCTGCTGGCGAAGGCATCCCAGAACGCTGCCAAGGATGACAAACCCATCGTCCGCTTTCTCGGTGTCACGCCGCACTCGTCCGAGGTTCGTTCGTTGCTGAGCAGCCTTTGTCAGGAACTTCGTCAACGGAACCCGCGCTCGGACGAGCTGCCTGGCGACGTCCGCGAGTTGACGCGCGAGCTGCACGAGCATTTCAAAGCCGCCACCGCCGAGCAGCCGTTGATCGTGTTCCTGGACGCGCTGGACCAATTGGCCGACGCCGACCACGGCCGACGATTGAACTGGATCCCGTTCGGCCCGCTGCCCGAGCATGTGAAGGTCGTCGTTTCCTGCCTCTCCGACCGCAAGGGGGACGACCCCGCCGGCGAGCCATTCGCGGCGATCCAACAGCGCGGCCTCGCCGAGCAGAACTTCGTCAATCTCGACGCTCTTTCGCCGGACGAAGCCCACACGCTCGTCTTTGACCGCTGGCTCCCCGAGGCGCAGCGACAGCTCAATCCGGAGCAGCAACGGCGCATTCAGGATCGGTTGAATTTCGCCGCGTGCCGGCAGCCGCTCTATTTGAAAATCATCTTCGAGGAAGCCCGGCTGTGGCGGTCCTACGACACGGTTCCTCAGCTCGGCGAGAATGTGGACAGCCTGCTGAGAGCTTTGTTCACACGACTCGAAGATCCGGCCAACCACGGCCCGACGGTCGCATGCGCTCTGGGCTACATCGCGTCGGCGCGGCGCGGCTTGACGGAGACCGAAATTCTGGAAGTTCTTCACAAGGCGCGTGAATACGAAGACTCTCCGTTCAAGAAGCTCCTCGACAGCATGGCCCGCAAACACGAGCTGCCCAAGTCGCCGCCGCGGATTCCGATCGCGATCTGGTCGCGACTCCGTTTCGACCTGGGTTTCTACCTCGCCGAGCACGCGGCCCCAGGAGGCGCGGTGCTCAACTTCTACCATCGCAACCTCTTCAGCGCGGTTCGCGAACGTTACCTCGCCTCCGAGGAACAGCAGCGGCAGGCTCATGGGCGGCTGGCCGACTATTTCCACGCCCAGGACTACTGGCTGGAATCCCTCGAAGAACAGCAAAGACGGGCCAAGACCCTGCCACCGACGCCACGGCCGGCGAATGTCCGCAAAGTGGACGAGCTGCCGTGGCAGCTGTTGGAGGTGGCAAAGCTGTCGGGGAAGGAAGATCCGCAATCGAAGCACTGGGACGCGGTGGCCGATCTGTTCACGGACCTGAACTTTCTGGAGGCGAAGGCAGAGGCACCTGCATTAATCTTTGAACTGGTCAGCGACTTCGCAGCCGTCCTCGACGCAATGCCCGCAGCGCATTCGCGTCGGCGTATCCTCACGCTGCTGGATGAAGCGATTCAGCGAGACGTTCACTTCATCGGCCGGCATCCGACGACGCTGTTTCAATGCTTGTGGAACACCTGTTGGTGGTTTGACTGTCCAGAGGCCGAAGAGCATTTTCATCCTCGAGATGTTCAACCTTTATCATTCTGGCGAAGATTCGCGCAAGCGATTGGGCGACGTTTTCGCAAGCCTCCTAAGCCTGATAATCCAACGGTGGGGTACTTGCTTTCAACACGTTTGGTCCGGTGGCGTCGGCAAAAACAAGCAACGACGCCTCACTTTTTGTGGGTTCGCGCGCTCCGACCGCCACTGATCGCTCTTGGTGTCGGCATCCATCAGCGTTGGTTGGGGCATCAAAGCGTTATCCATGAGGTCGCCTTTTCTCCGGACGGTCGGTGTCTGGCGAGTTGTTCCTATGACGAAACCATTCGCCTTTGGGACACCGCAACCGGGGCCGAATTACGGACGCTGACTTCCCTCAAAAGCATGCTATACGCAGTTCGCTTTTCACCCAATGGCCGTTGGCTAGCCGCAGGTTCCCTAAACCGTGAAATCGTGATTTGGGATGCCTTGACCGGCCATGAATATCGGCGTTTTCGTTGTCAAGGATCAATCAATGGCATTGCTTTTTCACCGGATAGTCAATTGCTTGCCATCGCGTGCGATGCGGCGATTGAGTTATGGGATGTAACCCGGCATTATCAAATGAAGACGTTCACTGGACATCGGGGGAAAGTTTTCAAGGTGGCGTTTGCTCCCGACGGAAAGGTATTGGCCTCGGCCTCGTCCGACGGAGTCGTACTCACTTGGGATCTGCAAACGGGGTATGTTTTACGCATCTTTATTGGTCGCAAGCGTTGGTTAGTAAAACTTGCCGTTGGGGCCGATGGCCGCCGACAGGTGTTACGCCGATGGGTTGACCATCCTGGTTGGGTCATAGATCTGGCCTTTGCGCCTGATGGTCAAACGCTGGCTTCCGCGAGTCATGATGGATTCGTCCGCATCTGGAACGTGAAACGTGGTCGCGAAATACGCCTCCTCGTGGGCCATATTACGCCGGCTCGAATGATAATCAATATGATTTTCTCAAAATGCCAGCAAATTATGGACATTCAGACCAATTTATTGATTATCATTCGAGCCGGGGT
>JAYSSW010000879.1:0-3048 GCA_043720335.1 Planctomycetia bacterium | reverse complement strand
AACGGCGACTGCCGCGCCCCGGCAAGATCCGCCTGCGCATCGGCGCACCGGCCGACTTCGCGGCCACTCCAAGCAATCGCGCAGGCTGGATGCACATCGCGCAGGAGATGCAGCGCCGCGTCGCGGCGCTGGCGCCGTGACCACGCGGCAGGCCTGCGCGTGTTCTTCCGTTTCTCGCTTCCACTTCATCCTTTCCTCAACTTCGGCCCGCCGGAAGTGAAGCTTCGTCGCTGCCGATGAAGTTCAAATGAATATCGCCGGTCTGCCGTAGGCAGGCTCGATTGGGCGGTTATCATCTCCCACGTCCAGCCCCGATCTCTCGACCCAGGACGACACCCATGACCCGCTGTTTGTCTCGCGCCCGATGGGCCACGATTCTGCTCGCTCCCCTCCTCGTGGGGCTGGCCGGCTGCGGCAGCGGCGGACTGCCGCAGGTGAGGGGCAAGGTCTTCTTCAAGGACGAGCCGGCGGCCGGCGCGATGGTGATCTTCCACCCGGTCGCCGACAAGACCTTCAACGCGGTGAAGCCGTACGGCACCGTCGAGGCGGACGGCACGTTCCGCCTGACGACGCGCGACCAGAGCCAGGGCGTCCGCGACGGCGTCCCGGCGGGCGACTACGCGGTCACCGTCTACTGGCCCAGGGCGTCCGACAAGAAGCTCAAAGGCATGGACGAGGAGCGCCAGGAGGAGGCGAGCCGGCTTCCCGCCATGTACCGCAGCGCCGAGACCTCCGGGCTGAAGGCGACCATCACCAGCGCCACGACCGAGATCGAACCCTTCCGCTTGCGTTGAGCCGATTTCGTTCTCAATCCTTCCCATTCCCTCATCGAGGAATCCCCATGTTCCGTCCCGTGTCCCGGCGTTCCAGCGGCTTCACCCTCATCGAACTGCTGGTGGTGATCGCCATCATCGCGATCCTGATCGCCCTGCTGGTTCCCGCCGTCCAGAAGGTGCGCGAGGCGGCCGCCCGCATGAGCTGCACCAACAACCTGAAGCAGGTCGGCCTCGCCCTGCACAACTACGAGGGGACCTACAAGCTGTTCCCGCCGGTCGGCACCGACTTCGCCGTCGCCCCTCCGGGGAACCCGCTCGGCGCCCAGAAGCAGGGCCATTCGGTCTTCACCTACATCCTGCCGTACCTCGAACAGGCCCCGCTCTACAACCAGATCCGCATCGACCGCTCGGTGCTCGACCCGGTCAATCTGGCCCCTCCGCTCGGCGCCAACCCCGCCGCCAAGTCGCAGATCCCGATCTACCAGTGCCCCTCCGCCCCCGCGCGTTTCGCCGACTACGGTCCCTTCCTCGGCCAGCCCGCCGGCGTCGCCGTCTTCGGCGTCGTCGACTACGGAGCGATCACCGGCATCGGCAGCAACCTCGCCGCCAACTTCTGTCCCCCCGGCACCCCGTCCGGAGACACCGGCGTCCTCCGCTACACCACGATCGGCGTCGGCGCCCAGGGCACCAAGATCTCCTCCGTCACCGACGGCCTCTCCAACACCATCGTCATCGGCGAGGACGCTGGCCGCGTCGAGCTCTACCGCGTCGGCAAGCAGGTCGCCGGCGGCAGCGCCAGCGGCGGCGCCTGGGCCGACTACAACAGCGAGTACTACGTCCACGGGTTCGGCAACAACGGCACAGGGTCGGGAGGCTGCGTCGTCAACTGCACCAACAACAACGAGATCTACTCCTTCCACACCGGCGGCGCCCTCGTCCTCATGGGCGACGGCTCCGTCCAGTTCCTCTCCAGCGCCGTCTCCCCCGCCATCGTCGCCGCCCTCGTCAGCCGCTCCGGCGGCGAAGTCTTCAACTCCCCGTACTAGCGATCCGCCACCCTCCTCCGCGAAAAGGGCCGCAGCGGGCCATCTGCTCGCTGCGGCCCTTCTCATGGTCCAGCAGCCTCGGATTCTTCCCTCCTCGCCCAAGCTCCAGCGAACTTCGCCAGGAAGCCGCTGCAAAACCTCCCATGACGGAAATCGTCGCCTTCTGGTTCTGAAACAACTTCGACTTCCCAGCCCCCCGTCGCCTTTCTTGGATTCGCTGTACTCCGCATTCCCGCTGGACTACACTGGTCCGCGACCTGATGCGATGGAACTCTTTCAACGGGGGAATCCTGCCATGCGACGTGGTTTGATCTTTGCGGCGGCGTGGGTCGGCGTGCTGGCGCCGTTCGCTTGCGGCGGCGAGACGATCTTCGAGAAGGGCGCCAAGCTCGAAGTCGTGGCCGACGGCGGCGTCGGCGGCGAGGGGCCGGCCTGGCACCCGAAACTCGGCGTCCTCTCCAGCGGCAACGGCGACGTCAACCGCGTTGATCTCGCGGGCAAGGCCAGCGTCCACCGCAAGGACGCCGGCACCAACGGCCTGCTCTTCGACGCCAAGGGACGCCTCGTCGCCTGCGAACCGAAGCTGCGCCGCGTCACCCGCGTCGAACTCGACGGCACGCTCACCGTCCTCACCGACAAGTACGAAGGCAAGCGCTACAACCAGCCGAACGACCTCGCCATCGATTCACTCGGCCGCATCTACTTCTCCGACCCGCGCTACGGCCCGCGCGACGACATGCAGATCAAGGACGACCAGGGCCGCACCATCGAAGGGGTCTACCGCATCGACCTCGACGGCAAGGTGACGCGCGTCATCGGCCGCGAACTCGAACGCCCCAACGGCCTGCTCGTGTCCGCCGACGACAAGCATCTCTTCGTCGCCGACAACAACAACGACGCCAAGGACGGCTCCCGCAAGCTGTGGCGCTACGAGCTGCGCAAGGACGGCAGCGTCGACCACGCGACTCGCAAACTCCTGCACGACTGGGGGACCGGACGCGGCCCCGACGGGCTGAAGCAGGACCAGCAGGGCAGACTGTACGTCGCCGGCGGCCTCAACAAGCCGAATCCCCCCTTCGAGCCGGCGACCGACGTCAAGGGGGGCGTCTATGTCTTCACTCCCGAAGGCAAGCTGCTCACGTTCCTCGCGGTTCCGCGCGACGAGGTGACCAACTGCGCCTTCGGCGGCGCCGACCTCAAGGACCTCTACGTCACCGGCGGCGGCA
>JAYSSW010000878.1:0-3049 GCA_043720335.1 Planctomycetia bacterium | reverse complement strand
GGCGCCCGCGCTCCGCTGCGCGTCGCGGCTAAACTCCGCGCTCTACTTCAAATCGAAGTCCAGCACCAGCCAGCTCGACGTGCCGGTGGCGACGCCGCCGGGGCGGGAGGCGAGGCAGCGCGGGCCGTCGCCGAGGACGCCGAAGTCGAGCCTGTCGAGTTGCTTGCCGGAGTCGGCGTCCCAGAGGCGCAGCGTCAGGTCGTCGCTGGCGGAGGCGAGGACGCCGGGTTGCACGAAGGCGAGGGCCGTGACCCAGTTCTTGTGGCCTGCCAGCGTTTTGGTCGCCTTGCCAGTGGTCCAATCCCAGAGCTTGATCGTCTGGTCCTGGCTGCCGGAGGCGAGGGTCTTGCCGTCGGCGGAGAAGGCGAGGCAGCCGACCTGGCGTTTGTGGCCGTCGAGGATCATCGCCTCGCGGGACGGATCAAGACGGCCCGACTTCAGGGGCCAGAGGCGGATGGTGGTGTCGTCGCTGCCGGTGGCGAGCCATGCTTCGTCGGCGGACAGGGCGAGGGCGTTGACGCTCTCGGAATGGCCCGTCAGCGTGGCAAGGGCCTTGCCGGTCTTCAGGTCCCAGATCTTCACGGTGTGGTCCTCGCTGGCGGTGAAGGCGTGGGCGCCGTCCTTGCTGACGGCGACGGCGACGACGTTGCCCGTGTGCCCGGCGAGGGTGTGGAGCAGCTTGCCGGTGTCGAAGTCCCAGGCCTTGGCCGACTTGTCGGCGCTGCCGGTGACGAGGATTCCCTTGCCGAGCGCGAGGGTGTTCACGGGAGCGGCGTGGGCGGTGAAGGCGCGAGTGTCACTGCCCTTGTCCCAGACGATGACGGTCCCCTCCTGGCCGGCGGTGACGAGCCTGCCGTCGCCGAGCGAGGCGACGGCGTTGACGGTCCCCTTGTGGCCGCCCCACAACGACTGCGCCTCGCCATCCGCGAGTCCGACGACGCAGAACGGGCTGGCGCCGCCGCCGAACAGGGCCGACTTGCCTTCGACGCGGATCGGCACGACGCCGCGGAACGTGCCGGGCTTGGTCCAGGTCTCCTTCTTGCCGGCGACCGGCCAGAGGCTGACCGTGGCCGGCCCGCTCTCCGCGCCGAAGCCGAGGTCGCTCCAGCACGACAGGACCGACTTGTCGTCGTCGGCCAGGGCGAGCGAGATCCACAGCTGGCCGACGGTCGACTGCTTCTGCAGGACGCCGGTTTGCTTGCCGGTGTTGAGGCTCCACGACCGCACCGACCCGTCGAACGACGCCGACACGGCCGTCTTGGCGTCGCGCGCGACGGCGACGCCGAGCACGAGGTCGGTGTGGCCCTCCATCGTCTTGAGCGTCTTGCCGTCGTTGAGGTCGATCAGCGCGACCTTGTCGAGCAGGCCGCAGAGCGCCTGCGTCTTGCCGGGGACGAACGCGAGGGCGAAGACCGGCTGGTCGGCGGCGAGCGGGATCGCCTTGACGAGCGATCGCTTGTTCAAGTTCCAGAACTTGAGCTGGCCCGCGCAGGCGGTCAGGGCGAACTCGCCCGACGGGTTGACGACGGCGGCGGAGATGTGCTGGGCGTGATCGCCGAGCTTGTGGACGATCTTGCCGCTGGCGAGGTCGAGGAGCGCGACGGCGAACGTCTTCTTGTCCTTGCCCGACTCGCTGCCGACGAGGGCCGACCTGCCGTCGGGCGTGAGCGTCAGGGCGGTGACGTTCAGGCCGGGCAGAGGCAGTTCGCGCGTCAGGCGCCGTTTCTCCAGGTCCCAGACCCAGAGATTCGAGTCGCGCACCATGTCGTCGGCGACGACGTGGCTGACGAAGACGGCGACCTTGCCGTCGCGGGAGAAGGCACTGGTGTGCCCCATCGTCGGGTGGAGTTCGGGCGAGCCGAGCGCCTGCCGCAGCTTGAGCCGGGCCGACTTCTCGAAGGGCTGGTAGCGCGCGGGGAGCGGCGCCGGGTCGCCGGCGAAGGCGGGCGAGGCGGCGAGAAGGGCGATGCAGAACGAAAGGAGGTGTTTCATGGAGGCACACGAGGTTGAGAAGGGGAGGTGGAGCCGAAGAAAAAGCCCGCGACCTTTGCAGGCGGCGGGCGGGATGCTTTTCAAAAACTAACCCTGAGCGCAAGCGAGGGGATCACAGCAAAATGGGTTGGCGAAGATTTTCTTCCAGCGAGGGGCCAAGCGATCCCCTCGCTTGCGCTCAGGGTTAGTGCAGAAAATTCCAACGGTTCACGGGGGCGAGACGGGGAGCAGCTCCTCGTACTCGCTGGCGTCCTCGGCGTCGTTGTAGCGGGCGGGGACGATGAGCAGGTCGTCGTTCATCTCGTCGCGCGCGAAGGTCTTGCGGAATTTCGTGATGAACAGGTTCGCCTGGAGATGGCCCGACAACTGCTGCAGGCCGCGCAGGTCCTCGGCGGGCAGGTGGCGGACCATGTAGCCGAACGGACGCTCCTGCTGGGCTTTCTGCAGCCGAGCGCGGATCACCTTGGCGATGGCGCTGGCGCGGGCCTTGTCCTTCGTGTCGGCGACGCTGAACCCCTCGTCGGGGTTCGGCACCGTCTCGCTGTACGGCGCCTGGCCGGTCAGCACCTTCACATCGGTGGCGGTGAGCTTGCGGGCCCATTCCATCGTTGTCGGGATGTGTCCCTTCGCGTTCGGCTGCGGACGCTGGCCGGCAATGAAGCGGAAGTTCAGCTCCTGAGCGCGGCGCAGCAGTGCCGGCGTCTGGCCCGCGAAGTCCTTGAGCCACGCTTCGCTCCTGCTCGGCAACCCGCCGGGCGTGCAGCCCGACGCGGCTTGCAGCATGGGGATCCAGGTGTACTGGTAGCTGAAGTCGCCCTGAAGATCGACCTTCGTCGGCGCCTGCACGTAGAAGAGCGCTTCGGTCCGTTCCTTGACCGAGATCTGCGTGATCTTCAGCGGGTAGACGAGCTTTTCACTGCTGAACTGGAAGCGCGTGGGCGTGACTTCGCCCGCGAAGGTGCCGTCCTTGTTGCGCTTCATCTGCATGGTGTCGATCTTCATGACGGTGAAGATCCACTTCTTCTGGACGTAGTGGTTGAGCGTGGCTTCGTCGCCG
>JAYSSW010000877.1:0-3050 GCA_043720335.1 Planctomycetia bacterium | reverse complement strand
TACGCCTACCGCACCCTCCGCGACGACGTGATGGACCTCGTCAAAGCCCCGTTCCGCTGGGCCGCCGGCAAGCGCGAGAAGACGAAGACCTTCGACTTCTGGGCGCTCAACGACGTCAACTTCGAGGTCAAGCGCGGCGAGGTCGTCGGCATCATCGGGCACAACGGCGCCGGCAAGTCCACCCTCCTCAAGATCCTCTCCCGCATCACCAAGCCCACCTCCGGCGCCGTCCACCTCCACGGCCGCGTCGGCAGCCTCCTCGAAGTCGGCACCGGCTTCCACCCCGAACTCACCGGCCGCGAGAACGTCTACCTCAACGGCGCCATCCTCGGCATGCGCCGCCACGAGATCGACCGCAAGTTCGACCAGATCGTCGACTTCGCCGAGATCAGCAGCTTCCTCGAAACCCCCGTCAAGCGCTACTCGTCCGGCATGTACGTCCGCCTCGCCTTCGCCGTCGCCGCCCACCTCGAGCCCGAGATCCTCATCGTCGACGAGGTGCTCGCCGTCGGCGACATGGCGTTCCAGCGCAAGTGCATGGGCCGCATGCGCGAGGTCGGCAAGTCGGGGTCGACGATCCTGTTCGTCAGCCACAACATGCCAGCCGTCGAATCGCTCTGCACCCGCGCCATCCTGCTCGACAAGGGCAAGGTGCTGCTCGACGGCGAGGTCCGACCGCTGGTGCAGGAGTACCACCGCCGCGTGCTGAGCAGCCACGGCGAAGTCGGCACCGACCTGGCGGCGCACGATAGCCCCGGCCGCGTGCAGAAGATCTTCCGCTCCGTGACGCTGCTGGACGAGGACGGCCAGCCGACCAACTTCGTGCCGATGGGGGGCAGGCTGCACATCCGCCTCGGCCTGGACACCCCGATCGAGGTCGAGTCGCCGATCTTCACCATCGGCGTCGACGACAACATGGGGCAACGGATCCTCAGCCTGCAGACCCCAGCCAGCACGCCGGTGCTGCCTCGGTTGCAGAGGCCCGGCACGCTCGACTGCGTCGTGCCGATGGCGCCGCTCGCGCCGGGCGACTACTGGATCAAGCTCGGCATCGCAGCGGTGCCCGACGAGATCGACGAGATCGAACGCGTGCTACGCTTCACCGTGACCGACGGCGACGCCTTCGGCCAGGGACGGGGCTTCCACGCCGGCCTCTGCGTCGCCCCGTCGCAGTGGGCCTTCGCGGCGGACGCGTGAGAACTCATCATTCCTGTCAAGCCCGCTGCCGTTAGGCGGCGGGGTGGGCGCCATGCGAAGGCATGACCCCGCCGCCTCAGACGGCGGCGGGCTTGAAACCCTCAACATGGATTCGCTGCCCACTGACCCCTGACCACTATCCCCTGGCCCCTGCTGCTGATGCCAAGAAAAGTGCTGCTGCTGACGTACCATTTCCCGCCCTCGTCGGCGGTGGCGGTGTACCGCATGCTGGGGCTGGTGCGCTGCCTGCCTCAGCACGGCTGGCAGCCGGTCGTGGTCGCTCCGCCGCGCGTGCCGTGGGAGCCGGAGGACCAGGCGCTGCTGGCGCAGATCCCGCCGGGGACGCCGGTCGAGCGCGTCCCGTTCGCCGGCGGCCTGCTCGGCAAGGTGCAGCGCAGGGTCGCCCCGCTGGCGCACTGGCTCCCCCGCGCCTGGAGCGCCGTCCACCGCATGGTGAACGAGCACCGCCCCGACGCCGTCATCACCTCCAGCCCCCCCGGATGCGTCCATCTGCTCGGCCTGTGGACGCAGGCGAAGTACCAACTCCCCTGGGTCGCCTGCTTCCGCGACCCGTGGATCACCAACCACCGCAACGAGAAGCTCACCCTCATCAAACGCCTCGAACTCCGCTACGAAGCGAAGGTGATGCAGCACGCCGACGCCATCGTCGCCAACACGCCGCTCAACCTCCAGGGCTTCCGCGAGGCGTACCCGAAGTCGGCGGCGAAGATGGTCACGATCATCAACGGCTTCGACCCCGACAAGTTCGTCACTTCGGCGAGCTGGCGGCCGAGCGAGACGATCACGCTGCTGCACGCCGGCGAGCTGTACTACGGCCGCGACCCGCGCGCCGTCCTCGACGCGATGCAGTCGCTGCAGCAGGCGGACGGCGCTTCTCCTCTCCGCGCGCACTTCCTGGGCCGGGCCACCGAGGGGCTGTTCGATCTGCCGAAGGAAGTGCAGGCGCGCGGCCTCGGCGCCGTCGTCTCCACGCAGGGACAAGTCCCCTACGCCGACGCCCTGCAGCAGATGGTCCGCGCCGACCTGCTGCTGCTCATCCACACGCCCGGCTACCGCGTCGGCGTCCCCGCGAAGCTCTACGAGTACCTCGGCGCCCGCAGGCCGATCCTCGCACTCGCCGAACCCGACAGCGACATCGCCTGGGTGCTGCGCCAGAGCGGCGTGCTGCACCGCATCGCCCCACACCACGACCACGCAGCCATTCGACAAGCGCTCGTCGAGCTGTGCCACGAGATCCGCCAGGGCAGCCCCGCCGTCACCGACCCCGACGCCCTGCTCGGCTTCACCCGCGAACGCATGGCCGAACGCTTCGCCCAGTGCCTCGACGCCTGCGTCGACGGCGGCGACCTGGCCACCAAGCCCGCGCTCGTCCAGGCGACCGCGCCATGAGCGCTCGCCTGCTCCGCGTCGGCCACGTGTCGCTCGGCCTCGAAACCGGCGGGCAGGAAAAGCTCCTCGTCGAGTTCGCCCGCCACGCCGACCGCCAGCGCTTCCAGCTAACCATGATCTCGCTGAGCGGGCGCGGCCGGCTGGCCGACACGCTCGAAGCGCTCGGCTGCGAGGTCGTCGCGCTCGACGAACCATCAGGATTGCGGCCCCGCTTGCTGCTGCGGCTGGCGGGTCTTTTTCGCCAGCGCCGCTTCGACGTGGTCCACACGCACGACGACAAGCCGCTGCTGTACGCGATCCCTGCGGCGTGGATCGCTCGCGTCCCTCGCCGGGTCCACACGCACCACCACGGCCAGGTGCCGTACATCGGCCGGCGCCAGCTGAAGCTGCTCGCCGCCGCCGCCCGGCTGACGCACCGCTTCGTCTGCGTCTCGCACGACAGC
>JAYSSW010000876.1:0-3052 GCA_043720335.1 Planctomycetia bacterium | reverse complement strand
CGAACCGCGAGACACATCACCCCCAGGAATCGCTTCGCTCATCCTGGGGCTTGTGAAATCATTGCTTTGTAAACGTCCGTTCACTTGTTTTCCGTCGCCTGGCAGGTTAGGATTCCCTCCATGCAGCCAAAACGGGAGTCGCAGGACTCTTGTACGGGGGACCCAATGGGCGGGAAACCGCCCCGGGGCGCAGGCCGGACCGATCCGGCCGGGGCACTTTCAAGCCCTAGCCCGTCAGCTAACCTCGTCGGCAAGTCCGGGCGCGTCGCCTGGGCGGGTTGAAAGGGCCACCTATCCTTGCACGCAAGTGCCCCTCGGTTTCCGCTTTCCCATGCCTTCCGCCACCCCCCTTTCCCGCAGCGCTGACTCTGCGCGCGAATCGTGCGTGACGGCTGGCCCGCGCTGTGCTTGACACCGCGCGTCGGAGAACGCCATGTCCCTTCCTGTGAAGCTGTGCCTGCTCGCCGGGTCGGCCGCCGTCGCGGTTTGGCTGTGGGATTCGACACCGTCGCAGCACGTCACTGACCTCGCCGTGCAGCAGTTCCAGAACAGCGCCGCAGCCGCTGAGCAGCTGCGCCAGGCCGACGCGGCCAAGAACTGGACGCTGCTCGGCTGGATCGGCGCCGTCGCGCTGCTGGCGTGCGCCCTGTTCTGGGACGACCTCGAAACCCTGTGGAAACGCGACCCCGACGCGGCGTGATCGCCGCGCAGGCCGTTCCTTCTTCCCATCCTGGAGTCCTCCGATGAAACGCCTTCCCCTGGCGGCAGCGGTCGCTGCTGCGCTTTTGGTCCCGGTCTCGATCTTCGCCTTCTTCGCGCTGGTCCGCCCCTACGACGTGCCGGAGCACTGCGAGGTCGACAGCAGCGAGTCGGCCTTCCTGATCCCGCTCGAAGGGGACAGCGCCAACCAGGCCGCGCTCAACTCGGTCAAATTCCTGGAGGAGAAGAAGGTCGCCGCGAAACGCGTGCAGGTCATCCATCGCTGGAACCAGACCGGCTTCCTCCCCAGCTCGGGCAAGTGGATCCCGACCGTCCGCGTCATCAAGGTCGACCGCAGGCCGATCACGCGCGAATGGACGCGCTCGACGAAGTCGGGCACCTCGGCGCGCGACGAGGCGGTAGCGGCCGAGTCGATGGACAGCGTCAACTTCTCGATGGGCATCAGCTGCACCGCCTACATCCCGGAGGAGGAGGCGGCGGTCTTCCTCTACAGCTACCCGTCGAAGAGTTTGGCCGACATGATGGACCTGGAGATCCGCGCCCGCGTGCAGCAGGTGGTGGCCGAGGAGTCGGGCCGCTTCAGCCTGTTCGAGCTGCCGACCAAGAAGAACGAGATCATGAAGGCGGTCCGCGCCGAGGTGACGCCGTTCTTCAAGAAGAAGGGGATCGACATCACGACGCTCGGCATTCTGGGGGGCCTGAACTTCGACAACCCGGAGATCCAGAAGGCGATCGACGACGCGGCCAAGGCGGCGCAGCTGAAGGTCGCCGCCGAGGCGAAGCGGGCGGCGCAGGAGGTCGAGAACAAGACGCTGCTGCTCGCCGCCGAGGGCAAGGGCGTGGCCGCCAAGCGCGAGGCGCAGAGCAAGGTGGAGGTGGAGATGGTGCGCGTCGAGGGCGACGGCAAGGTGAAGAAGCTGGCCGCCGAAGCGGAGGCCGACGCGGTCCGCACGATGGCCGACGCCAAGGCGTACGAGGTGCAGAAGATCGGCGAGCAGCCCGAGGTGTACCTGCGGCTGCGCTCGATCGAGACCGAGGCGCTGCGCTGGAAGCTATGGGACGGCCGGCTGCCGCAGACGATGCTGCAAGCGAGTGGCAGTGGCGGCGCGTCCACCAGCGTGCTGCTGCCGGCACCGGCGCTGCCTCTGGCCGGGGCGACGGCGGAGAAGAAGTGAGGCGCGGGCTGGTGCGTCGTCAACTCTCCGATGTCGCCCTCCTGGTCCTTCGTCTTTGCGTTCGGACGGTTGAAGCTCGCGCCAACCGCCGCGCAACGAAGCCCCGCGTGAGCCGCGCATTAAATCATCATGAGACCGCCGGGACTCGGGGCCTCGGCGGTGGTTTCATTCCCAGGGGAGCGGCGCCAGGTTCCGCGCCGTGTTGACTCGCTCCGCAAAGCGAGATATGGTAACAGGGTACGGTCCCTCCCGCCAGAGACGATGTCTCGCCATGGACCCGACCTCGACCAACCCGCGATCCCACCCTCCCGCGCACCCACCCCATCCCGGGCCACGTTCCGCCATCGGCGGCGCCCGAGTCGAAAGGCTGCCTCCCATGACGCAAGCGAAGACCATCCTCGTCGTTGACGACGACCACGACCTGCGCGACGGGCTGAAGGCCGTGCTGCAGAGCCAGGGCTTCCGCACGCTGGAGGCGGACGACGGCGCCGAGGCGCAGCGGATGATCGACCGGCACAAGCCCGACCTGGTCCTGCTCGACATGATGATGCCGCGCTGGGGCGGGCTGGCGGTGCTGGAGCACTACCAAGGCAAGGCCGAGTCGCCTCGTTTCATCATGATGACGGCGACGGAGGGGGCCAAGCACAAGGCGTACGCCGAGCAGATCGGGGCGGCGGAGTACCTGCGCAAGCCGTTCCCGATGGAGCAGCTGCTGGCGGGGGTCGCCCGGACGCTGCCCAAGGAGCCGGAAGCGGCGGCGGAGCCTGTGGCGGAGAAGCCGGCGCCCGATCTGCTGCGCTGCCGCTGCCGGGGCTGCGGCGCCCGCATCAAGGCGCCGCGCGCGCTGCTCGGCCAGAAGCGGCCCTGCCCCGGCTGCCAGAAATCGGTCGCGATCTTCCCCGAGTCGCCCGATGACGAAGGCCCCAAGCTGGTCCTCGACGACTCGAACTGGGCGGCCCCCGTGCTGCGCAAGACATGGTGATCGTTCGCTGCGCTGCGCTGGTTCAGGCGAACGGCCTGCGTAAGCTGGCTGGTGGAAGCTGCAATCGTTGCAAATCGGGACCAGCCCGCTGACGCAGGCCGTTCGCTGGGCTTAGTCCACGACGTGGCATTCCGCGTCGTCGCCGTGTGGCCTTCGCTTCGGCCTCGGCATACCC
>JAYSSW010000875.1:0-3053 GCA_043720335.1 Planctomycetia bacterium | reverse complement strand
GGGCCGCCCATGAATTATCGCGAATAACGTCGGGCCGTGGGTGAAGGTGCCGAGAAATCGCGGGGCGAACGTAAGTGGGCGTCTTCGTCTAGCGAAGGCTGGGAGGGTGGGCTGCGCACGGAAAGCCCAGGGACGGCGTCCCTGGGGATTCGCGTTCCCAGGGACGGCCGTCCCTGGGCTTTCGGGATGCGCCATTCAACTTCGCAGCGCAAGGGGAGACTATTTTCCGCCGTCCGCCTAAAGTGACCCGATGGTTTTCGTCGTGTCTTCAGCCGTGCGCGGAGGTGGGCCTTGCTCGTGTTCTTCAGTCTGACGCTGTTCGTCAGTGCGACGCTGCTGTTCCTGGTGCAGCCGATGATCGGCAAGATGGTGCTGCCCCGCCTCGGCGGCACGCCGGCCGTCTGGAACACCTGCATGGTCTTCTTCCAGATGATCCTGCTCGTCGGCTACGGCTACACGCACACCCTTAGCACGTCGCTGCCGACGCGGCGCCAGCTGATGCTCCAGGGCGTCCTCTTGTTCCTACCCTTCCTCGTGCTGCCGTTCGCCCTGGGGGAATGGGCGCCTCCCACCGAATCGAACCCGGTCCTCAACGTCCTTTGGCTGCTGCTGGGCGTGGTCGGCCTGCCGTTCTTCGTCGTGTCCACCAGCGCGCCGCTGCTGCAGAAATGGTTCGCCCACACCGGGCACCCCGCGTCGAAGGATCCGTACTTCCTCTACGGCGCCAGCAACCTGGGCAGCATGCTCGCCCTGGTCCTCTACCCGACCCTCGTCGAGCCGTACTGGGAAGTCGGCGAGCAGGCGACGCTGTGGATGTTCGGCTACGGCGCGTTCGTCGCTCTGGTGCTGGGCTGCGCGGCGCTCGTGTGGTGGACCGGCCCCGCAGGCAGCGCCGCTGTCGAGGCGCTCGCGCTGCCCGATCCGCTCCCCGCGCTGGCGCCGGAAGCCGACACCGCGACGGCGATCGCGGCGGGGTCGCCACGCAAGCCGCGCGTGCAGATCTCGACGGAGCCGAAGGCGAAGGAGGAAGCCGCCGCGCCCGATCTCGACCGGATCACGCTGGGGCGCCGGCTGCGCTGGATCGGGCTGGCGGCCGCCCCGTCGAGCCTCATGCTTGGACTGACGACCTACCTCACCACCGACATCGCCGCCATCCCGTTCTTCTGGGTGCTGCCCCTTTCGCTCTACCTGCTCACGTTCATCCTCGTCTTCGCCAAGTGGCCGACCGTCTGGACCGGCGCGCCGCACACCGTCGTGCTGACGGCCCAGCCGTTCGTGCTGATGCTGCTCGTGCTGAAGATGACGGGGCACCTGTCGATTTCGACCTGGATGGAGTTCACGCTCCACCTGGCGGCGTTCCTGCTCACCACGCTGATGTGCCACGGCGAACTCGCCAAAGACCGCCCGTCGGCCAAGCACCTCACCGAGTTCTACCTGTGGATGTCGTTCGGCGGCATGCTCGGCGGCATGTTCAACGCCCTCGTCGCCCCGCTCGTCCTCAAGTACGGCATCCTCGAATACGGCCTGGCGATGGCGGCCGCCTGCATGCTGCGCCCCAACCTCGTCGCCGACAAGGAGGTCCCGATCATCCCCGGCGACAGCAAGGCCGACCAGCCCACCGTCGTCGGGTACATTCTCGACTACGGCATGTTCCTCGTGATCGGCGCCGCTGCTCTCGTCTGCGTCTACCTCGCCGAGTACCATCTTCCCCGCGACCTCGCTGCCTACGTCAAACGCCCCTTCGTGATCGCGGTCTGCTGCATCGTCGTCCTCACCGCGTTCCAGCGGCCTCTGCGCTTCGGGCTGTCGATCATGGCCCTGTTCGTCGCCATGCTCGTCTACGACCGCTCCACCGAAGGGCTGGTCTACATCGACCGCGGCTTCTTCGGGCTGCTGCGCGTGCGCGAGGTCCAGGTCGACCACCAGCTCCGCGACAAGTACGGCACCGGCGACGAGGAGCCGAAGTCGCCTTGGGTCCGCAAGACCTACCGCACGCTGGTGCACGGCGGCATCGACCACGGCCGGCAGATCGTCAAGGTCGTCGACGCGCAGATGCGCAGCGACGAGGGGCTGAACCGCAAGATCCGCCGCGACCCGATCACCTACTTCCATCCGCTCAACGGCGTCGGCGAGGCCTACGCGAAATTCTCCTGGCCCGACCACCGCCTCCCCGCGTCGCTGGCCGGCATGGGGGCCAGCCCGATGTCCGCCTTCGCCGGGCTTCTCGTCGACCTGCACTCCGAGCCGCCCTACGCCGTGCTGGGGCTGGGGACCGGCATCCTGGCGTCGTACGCCCGGCCTCTGCAGACGATGCACTTCTACGAGATCGACCCGCTGGTGCGCGACCTGTCGCTGCCGAAGAACGGCAAGGAGCCGGTCTTCACCTACGTCCAGGACGCCAAGGACCGGGGCGCCAACGTCGAGATCCTCATGGGGGACGGGCGGCTCAAGATCAAGGACGCCCCCGACCACTACTACCACATCATCTCGCTGGACGCCTTCAGCTCCGACGCGATCCCGGTCCACCTGCTGACGAAGCAGGCGGTCGAGCTGTACATGACCAAGCTGGCCGACGGGGGCATCCTGATCTTCAACACGACGAACCGCTACGTCCGCATCGAGCCGGTGCTGGCCGCCATCGCCAAGGAGCTGGGCTACGACTGCCTGGCGTGCGCCGACTACCGCTACGACGAGGACCCGCCCGACCGCTACGGCGCCGACTGGCTGGTCATGCAGCGCCGCTCCGGCAAGAACTACGCCAACGGCGGCCCCCCCATCGACGTGCGCTTCAAGGAGGGCGAGCGCCGCCCGCGCCTCCACGCCGACGGCACGCCGGTCACCGACGCCAACGGCACCCACCTGACGGCCCCGCGCTGGGAGCGCGTCACCCCGCTCCCCGGCCCCGTCTGGACCGACGGCTACTCCAA
Source organism: Planctomycetia bacterium (assembly GCA_043720335.1). GTDB lineage: Bacteria > Planctomycetota > Planctomycetia > Gemmatales > Gemmataceae > JAYSSW01. The sequence goes on along the minus strand of JAYSSW010000875.1, from coordinate 126 downwards.
CCTCCTCAAGATCATGCGCTGGACGCAGTGACTTCCCCTGAGCCCGAAGCGCAAGCGAGGCAGCACACGCGACGATGCCAAGTCCGCCGTTCGTATCCGTGCTTCCAACGCGCAGCGAGGAACGCC
>JAYSSW010000874.1:0-6425 GCA_043720335.1 Planctomycetia bacterium | reverse complement strand
TGAAAGAATACTCAGAGGAAGGAGCCAAGGCAGGCAAGAGATCCGTAATTCACTACGTTTCTCCACGAGAAGCGATCAAGGGATGGCTGGCGACTTTCTACCACCGTATTCCTTTGCTTCAACCGAATCTGACGGAGGTTGGCATTGGCTATTGCCGAAACAACGCGGAATGGGCCAGCAGTCTCGACTGCCTTTCCATTAGCGGCACGAACAGCAAAGAGGTTGTCTTCTACCCAGCGGACGGACAGAAGAATGTTCCCCTTGAATTTGGGCCGGAAATTCCAAATCCCATACCCGTCAACCATCAAGGGCCAGCTGGCTTTCCAATTACAGCCTTTTTTACCAACGGCCAAAAGGTAGCAAAGGTCGATGTAAAGGTTTCTTGCCCGACTGATGCCAATTTGCCTTGCTACATTTCGACTCCGGAATCCCCGGCAACCTCATTCACTCAATGGAACACCGTTTGTATCATCCCGAAGCAGCCTTTGCGGCTCGCTACGACGTACACGGTGGAGTTGCAGTGTAGCGTCGGAGGCCGACCATACTCGCAGACCTGGCAATTCACAACAGAGAAATAGAACAGAGAAGAGAGAAATCGGCAATTGCACGGCCGAATCAGGCGATGCAGCCGACTGCGGGGCATGATTCGTTTCTGAAACTTCAAGCTCACCGGTGCCCCGTCGCTGCTGAGTTGTGTCACTCGACGATGGGCACAGTGATGGAAAAGGTATCTGCACGCTGTCCGTGTTGCAGATGCGTTTTGATGCCTGCGCCGAAGCGGTCCAGGGCGTGTCCGACATGCAAATCGGTTTTTTATGTGCGCGGAGGCATGCCAGTCACACGCGAAGATGCGATCAAATGGGATGACGAACGCGGCATCCTCGGCAGTCTACTCACCGTCGTCGAGCGACGTGATCGTATCAAAAATCGAATGAAGCAATGGCGAGAGAACACAAACCAGCAACTGGCATTGCTCAAGACAATGCTCGACTGCTTTAGTCACATCCTTATTAGCGCGTGCCACGATAGTCGATGTTGTGACTTTTGCCGTGTGCAGGATGAATTGGAAATCCAGATCAAGGACTGTACTCCAGAGATGTTGCCTCCGTTCTCGCAATGTGAAAACGAAGAAGATGGTTGTCGGTGCTATTTCATTGCCTTGACGCCCGAAATGCATGATGGTCGGCGCTTGTTGAAGGCCGAAAATACAAACTGAACCGGTCGCTCAAACTAACTGGGATTGCATTCCTCGCCTCTATGGCGAAACAATCTTTAAAACGGCTCTGGCGGCATAGTTGCATCGCTCGGCGATGGAGGATACACTAAATGGATGAGATGGTTTGTCCCGGATGCTCAGCGACCTTGTCGCAACGACAGTTGGTGACGTCTTCTGTTGTTATAGAATCGTGCCCGCATTGCCGCGCCATCGTCGAGCAAGGGGATGCTTTCCGTTACGAAAATGTCGAGGCCCGAACAACTGAGGACGTGTCGGGCATCGACACTTGGCTCGCAGCAGAATGCGAACAACTACGCCAGACTTGCGAACAGATTCGTGATCGAGAGTCGGCTGGGGAGTATCGCTGGCGGATCACTGGAGACCTCCTGACTGGCTGCCCGGACAACTGGTATCTTGAGGCAGTGCATACGACCAGTACACCAGGAATCCTGGCTGCCCAGATCGTTGCAGTGGAACAGGTGCTGTTGCCGGACAGGTTGTTACAGAGTTTCGGTCAGGTGTTCCACGACCACGGGCTTCAGCCACATGCCTCGCAAAAATCTTCGGTTGGAATCGGGGGCTTGAATCAGGTAACGAAGTGGGGTGTCCAACAGCACCTATGCATCAGTCCTGTCGCTCAAGGCTTGCTCCGTCCGGTCGTCGTTCGCTTACTTGCCGCGATGCGTGATGCAATGGTAACTCGTCAACGACAGCCGTAGTGAGGCCAGGGCGATTGCACAAGGAATGTCAAAATGGGCAGTTTGCCAGGCATTTCGGACAGGGCGGGTAGGCGAAAAACGCCGTGTTTTTTGCGCAATTATTTCACAAATCGAAAGCGTATATTATACGATTCGGAAAAGCGGGCAAAAATCGGCCTTAGAAATTATATGATTTCTGCAAAATGAGCCGTTTTCTCAGTGTTTTTTGATGCGATTGCCCTGGTAGTGAGGCCCCAGACAGTGAATTAGACGCTGCACTCGCAGCGGCCACGCTATTGTTATTCGGGACGCTACGTCTCACCAGTGGCCGTCGACAGGTCAGCTGTGTCGTTCGCCGACGAAGGGCATACCGATGGCGAAGCGTCCCGGTGTCCCGGCCGGCGTGTAGCGGCTGTTCCGCAAGCTGGCCTACGCGGACAAGGTGCGGAAGTTCCGCGTCCTGCACGGCCGCGACGCCCGTGACGACGAGGAGAGGGACGAGGGGTTCATGGCCCTCGCCGGGGACTTCGGAAAGCAGGACATCGACGAGTGGGCAGCCGACGACCGCGACGTGTCGGACCTCGACGGGTTCGAGTAGCGGCGAGGTGAACAGCGGCAAAAAGCCCGCTGACATTCTCTGCATGGGCCACACGCGGTATACTTCAGAAGTGTTGGTCGATGGAGCCGCGTGGATTCGGGCAGGAGTTTTTGAACATGATCACGATCACATTCGCCGACCGCGAAGCGGAGAAGCGTGCCCTGGCTTTCCTGCTCGGCCGGTTCTCCGGCCGGGTGCTGCGCTCCGGCGAGCACCTGGTGCCGGAAGCGGCGCTGGAGGCGCTGGCGGACCAGAACATTCCTTTCAACGTGAAGGGCAAGGCGACGTATGAGCAGCAGCTGGCGGCGCTTCGAGGTGCTGCTCCCGCTCCGGTTTAACGACGGGCGGGACGTGCCGGGCGACTGGCTGGCGGAAGCCGTGCTGGAGATCGTGGAGCGATTCGGCGCCGCGAGCTACGAGACGCAGAAGGTGGAAGGCCACTGGCGGCTCGCCGGAGCGACCTATCGCGACGACCTGGTGCGCCTGGTGGTCGATGTGCCCGACGCGGATGAGAACCGCGCCTGGGTGCGCGAGTTCAAGACCCGCTGGAAAGCCAAGCTCGACCAGCTTGAACTGTGGGTCGTCAGCTACCTGATCGATGTCGAGTAGCGACAAGGCGAACCTCGCTGCTGGATGGCGCCTTGCAGATCACGATGGGGACCGCCGCATCTTCGGTTTGCCGAGGTACTGGGAGGCGTGAGGCATCATTGACGGAGCACCAGCCTTCCCACACAGGGGAACCGAAGATGAAGCGGAAGAAAACATACGGCTTCTCCGTGGTCTTGACGGCGCCGGCGATCAGTGCGGCCGAGTGCGAGGCGCTCTACGAAGCTGGCTGCGACGACGGCACCATCGTGACACGCAACCGGGCCACGTACATCGCGTTCGACCGGAAGGCCGATTCGCTCGAAGACGCGATCCGCTCCGCGACCGCGAACGTGCGCGCGGCCGGGCTTGAAGTGAAGCGGGTGGAGATGCCTGCTTTGGTTTGACCGTTTCCGAGGCGGGAGCAGCGCCGTTGACAAGGCGCCAGCGAATCGCGGCGTCCCATGTGCCGCGTCATGCCCGCACGCCGATCGACAGCAGCAGGTTCGCGAAGCGCTGCTGGTCGCCGGTCTGGATGGTGAGGACGTGGTCGGGCGTTTCGACGGCTTTGTAGAAGTCCCACTTGTCGATGGGCGACAGCACAAGCGCCAGGCCGGCGGCCTTCAGCACGGCGCGGTACTCGTCCCAGACGGCCGGGTCGGTGTCGAGCGTGTACGGGTCGTCCTTCGTGTACATCATCGTGTGGACCGCGTCGACCGGGACCGCCGAAAGGATCGCTTCGAGCACTTGCGTGCAGGTGACGACGCCGGGCGACAGGTTCAGGCACACCACCTCGGCGTTGGGGCCTTTCTTCGTGGACGCCGGATAGTTGCCGTCGGCGATCAGGATCATCGCGTGGTGCCCGGCCCGGCCAAGCACTTCGTTGATCTTCGGATGGATGAGCCGATGCGTCAGCATGATTGGCGTTCTCGGAGAAAGATGGTTCGTCGATACACTTCCACGCGCAGGCGAACGGCTGGCGTAAGCCGGCTGGTCGAACTTTCAATCACTTCGTGGTTCCACCAGCCAGCTTACGCTGGCCGTTCGCCGGATCTTGCGAGATGACGATCACACCCGGAAAAATTTGCGGAACGTGGCGATGGTCTGCTGCGCCGCTGCGTCGCTGTCGGGGTAGGCGAACGCCTCGGCCGACGCGAAACGGTCGTAGCCGATGTCGCGCAATGCCTGAGCGATGGGAGCGTAGTCGAGGTGCCCCAGGCCCGCCGGGCGGCGGTTCGAGTCGACGAAATGGACGTGCCCGATGTGCCCCGCACCAGCACGAATGGCCGCGGCCAGCTCGGCTTCCTCGATGTTCATGTGGAACAGGTCGGCGAGCAGCTTCACGTTGGTCGTTGTCAGCGACTTCAACAGCTTCACGCCCGCTTCGATGGTCGTGACCAGGTTCGTCTCGTAGCGGTTGAGCGGCTCGTACAGCAGCGGCACACCATACTGCTTGGCGTGCTCGCCGAGTTCCTCCAGCGCTTCCTTGAGATGCGCGAAAGCGGTGGCGGCATCGACGCCGTCGCCGTGGCGGCCCTGCATCGAGCCGATGATCGCGGGAGTTTCAAAAGGCCCGGCGAAGTCGATGATCGAGCGGATGAACGTCTTCGCCTGCGCGCGTGAGGCTGCGTCGGGCTGGCACAGGTGCAGACGGTGCTTGACCCAGCCCGCCCCGGTGCCGACCGCCGCGAGAGCGAGGCCGTGGTCGTCGAGCAGCGTGCGGAGCTGGCGCGGATCGACCGCGTCGGCCGACGGCGGGAAAACTTCGATTGCGTCGAAGCCAAGCGTCTTCGCCTTGACGCACGCGGCTGGCAGGTCGTCCCAGAACACGAACGGCCCGCCGCGCGTCTCGGGGACCAGGCTGATCGTCACGCTGGAGCGGATCACGGGAAACTCCTGCAGAGATGGATGATTTCAGATTGCGGATCTCAGATTGAAAACGCGACAAACCTACTAACCCTGAGCGCAAGCGAGGGGATCGCAGCAAACCTGGTTGGTGGATATTCTCGTTCCGCGAGTCGTCAAGCGATTCCCTCGCTTGCGCTCAGGGTTAGTTGTTCGCCAATCTTCCAATCTGAGATCCGCAATCTGAAATCTGAAATCAAGAACCCATCGCTTCAACCAGCCGCTTGGGCGGTTTGCCGAACAGCTTCTCGTACTCCTCGCGGGTGGGCTGCAAGCGCACCTTCACCTTGTCGGCGTGGTTGAGCGCGATGTCGGAGAGCTTGTGCGACAGATGCGGGTTGCGGAAGCGGTCGAAGGTCTGGTCGGCGAAGTCGGCCACGTCGTCCAGGCGGTAAGCGAGCGTCGGCACGATCTCCTCGTAGACCAGGCCGCGCGCCCAGCGCAGTGCCTCGCGGTCGGCAATCAGCTGCTGCACCGTCGCGAAGCCCGACTTCAAAAACTTGCCGACCATCGCGCTGTGCACGCCGTTGAGGATGCGCACTTTCCGCAGGAAGAACGGCGCCAGGTCGTCGACCACGTGCAGCGCGGGATTCGTGAACAGCGCGGGCGCACCTGTCACGGGTTTCTGGATCGCCCACAGGGCGTATGGCTCGGCCTGGATCAGCATCTTGTCGGTCGCGGCGAGCGGGTGGTCGGCCGGGCCGTTCGTCACGATGCAGTCGACCAGGCTGTTCAGCCAAACGCACTGGTCCCGCGTCCATGCGGTGAAGGCATCGGGCAGGCCCCATTGCTTCGCCTGCGTCAGAACCAGGTCGAGCAACTTCTCGGCGTTGCGCTCGATGAGTTCGCACGGCAGCAGCGTCAGCGGATCCCCCCCGGCCTGGAAGCGCGTCCACAGCACCTGCGTCAGCTTGCCCGGCAGCGACTGCGGCGGCGACGAATCGACGCGGTCGGCCGGGTCGAGCGAGTAGCCCGATTCGGTCGCGTTCGACACGACGTAGCGCAGGTCCGGCGACTTCGCCAGCTCCAGCACCGCAGGCCACTGCGACACCGCGTTCAGGGCGCGGCTGATGGCCTTGATCGCCTCGACGCGGTCAACGAGCTCGCCGTTCTCGTAGCCGCGCACGACGACGTGGTAGCCGTCGGGCTGCTGGTTGAGCGTGTCGGCCCGCGCCCCTGGCGTCGCCTGCACGACGACGATGCGGCCCACCGCCTGGCCCGAATCATTCGCCTGCTGCACGAAGCGGTCGACGAACGCCCGCAGGAAGCGGCCGGCCCCGAACTGGAGGATCGTTTCTTGGAGCGCGGACATGATTGGTTTCTCGCGATCAGGATTCAACGAACCCGGAGCGCAAGCGATGGGATCGCTTGACGACTCGCGGAATGAGCCAATTTTCTCCGCAAGCTCGTTTTGCTGCGATCC
>JAYSSW010000873.1:0-6428 GCA_043720335.1 Planctomycetia bacterium | reverse complement strand
TGGGGCATGGAGCACCGCGTGTTCTGGATCCTGCTGAGCCTGGGCCTTCTTGTCGCGCTGCCGCTGCTGGTGGGGTACGGCTTGCACCTGTACATCTTCTGGAGCTACCTGCCGGTGGTTCCCCGCATCTTCCAGGAGAAGCCGCTCTTCATCATCCCGCGCGGCCAGCCGATCGCCGACGCCGAGGAGGTCATCGTCACGACCCCCGACGGCGTGCCGCTCAAGGGCTGCTACCTCAGGACGCCGCAGCCGCGCAAGGGCGTCGTCCTGTTCGGCCTGGAGTTCGGTTCGAACCGCTGGTCGTGCGCCACCTACTGCGACTTCCTTCGCGACGCCGGCTACGACATCTTCACTTTCGAGATGCGCGGCCAGGGCGAGACCCCCACGCTGAACGGCTATGAGCCATTGCAGTGGGTCACCGACTATGAGGTGATCGACTTCCGCGCCGTGCTCGAACATCTCAAGCAGCGTTCCGACCGCGACCCGAAGGGGATCGGCTTCTTCGGCCTCAGCAAAGGCGGCAGCGCCGGGCTGATCGCAGCCGCGGAAGAGCCGTTCGTCCGCTGCTTCGTCACCGACGGGGCCTTTGGCACCTTCAACACGATGGTGCCCTACATGCGGAAGTTCATCCAGATCTACACGCGAGAACCGTGGCTCGCCCGCCTGATCCCCAACTGGTACTACGGCATCGCCGCGCGGGCAGGAGTCCGCATCGTCGCGCGTGAGCGCAAGTGCCGCTACCCGTCGCTCGAACGCGCGATGGCGAAGCTGGCGCCTCGCCCGTTTCTCATGATCCACGGCGGCGCCGACAACTACATCAAGCCCGACATGGCGCAGTCGCTGTTCGACCTGGCAGGCCAGCCGAAGGAACTGTGGCTGGTCGACAAGGCGAAGCACAACCAGGCGATCCACCTCGCCGCCGACGAGTACAAGCGCCGCGTGCTGGAGTTCTTCGACAAGCACCTGGCGTCCGCCCCGGCTGCGGCGACCGCCGTTTAGCCGCTCGCCTCAGGCGAGCGCGGACCTGACGCACGACCGTGGAATCAAATCGCCGCGTGGCAACCCTTCCACGCTCGCCCCAGGCGAGCGGCTCAACAAGGCTCCCATGCTCAATTGGCTCCTGCGCAACGTCGTCCTCAAGCTGGTCGCCATCCCGGTGCGCCGCCGGCTCAACGCCTTCCTCGCCGCGACCGAACGGCCGCGCGAGGTTCAGGAAGCCTTGCTCAAGCGCATCCTCGAAAACCAGGCCCGCACCGCCTTCGGCCGCGACCACCACTTCCACACCATCCAGACCGTCGCCGACTTCCGCAAGAACGTCCCCGTCGCCGGCTACGAGTACGTCGAACCTTATATCAAGCGTGTCATCGCCGGCGAAACGAACGCGTTACTCGCCGACCCGAAGATCCACATGTTCGCCATGACAAGCGGCACCACGGCGACGCGCAAGTTCATCCCCGTCACCTCGCAGTACCTCGCCGACTACAAGCGGGGCTGGAACCTCTGGGGCCTGAAGGTTTTTCGCGACCACCCCGAAGTCCGCATGCGCCCCATCGTGCAGATGTCGGGCGACTGGCAGGAGTTCCACACCGAGAAGGGCGTCCCCTGCGGCAGCGTCACCGGCCTGACCGCCCAGATGCAGATGCGCGTCGTCCGCTTCATCTACTGCGTGCCGGGCTGCATCAGCCGCGTGAAGGATCCCGTCGGAAAATACTACGCCGCCCTGCGTCTCAGCCTGCCGCGCCGCGTCGGCATGATTATCGCCGCCAATCCCAGCACGCTCGTCAACCTCGCCCGCGCTGGCGATCTCGACAAGGAAGCCCTGATCCGCGACATCCACGACGGCACGCTGTCGACGAAATACGACATCCCCGCCGACGTGCGCGCAGAATTGGCCGGCCGGCTGAAAGCCCGCCCCGAACGTGCGAAGGAACTTGAACATATCGTCAGCCGCACCGGCACGCTGTACCCGAAGGATTACTGGCCCAGCGAGTGCATCATCGGCAACTGGATGGGGGGCAGCGTCGGCGCCTACCTGCGACACTTCCCGAAATACTTCGGCGCCACCCCGACCCGCGATGTTGGCTTGATCGCCAGCGAAGGCCGCATGACCATCCCGCTCGGCGACGGCACCCCGTCGGGCGTCCTCGACGTAACGACACATTACTTCGAGTTCATCCCGGAGGAGGAAGGCGACAGCCCGCACCCCACCGTCCTCAGCGCGCACGAACTTCAACCGGGCCGAACCTACTACATCCTGTTGACCACGGCGTATGGGTTGTACCGATATAATATCTTCGATGTGGTGCGCTGCACCGGCTACTACAACGGCACGCCGCTCGTCGAGTTCCTCAGCAAAGGCGCCCACTTCGCGAACATCACCGGCGAAAAACTCTCCGAGTACCACGTCACCGGCGCGATGGCCGACGTGCTGCAGGAATTGGGCCTGAACCTGACGGCGTACAGCGTCGCCCCGTGCTGGGACGACGAGCAGCCGTACTACGGCCTGTTCGTGGAACGCCCCGACCTGGCCAGCCACGAGCAGGGTCGGCAACTGGTGAAGACGCTCGACAAGCGGCTCGGCGAAGTGAACATCGAGTACGCCGCCAAGCGCGAAAGCCTGCGCCTCGGCCCGATGCGGCTCGCGCTGCTCCCCGCCGGTGCCTGGCAGGCCTGGGACCGCCAGCGGCTGATGCGCACCGGCGGCAACCTCGACCAGTACAAGCACCCCTGCCTCGTCACCGACCCGAAGTTCCGCGAGACGCTGACGATTGAGGAGGAAGTGCGGCCGAGGTGACAGAATTCAGCCACGAAGGGTCACCAAGGAAGACAGGGAAAGAAAGAACGCCAAGCCCCAGGAAGCGTCGCGAACGAACGCTACTGCTTCGCGATGGACGCTGCGTTGTGCCGTGCTTATCCCTGCGCGGGCTGTGATGAGACACAGGAGCCACGACTGGTAAGGAGTGGCTAACCCGAATCCCACGCCCGCACTCCGAATCTTCGCGCGGAGCCAGCCACTCCTTACCAGTCGTGGCTCTGAAAGAAGCCTCGTTCCTGCCCGCGCAGGGTGGAACGATGGAACTGCCACTTTGAAGGCGCGGGCAGAGGGGCGGGCGCGCCCGGACGCGCAACGCAAGCGGGACAACCGGCGTGCTCCGCTCCGTCGGATTCCGCCGCAAATTCATGCGAATCCTCTTCACGGCCTGCCTCGCACGGATCAGCGACTTCGCCAGCGGGCCGCACAATCGGCGTCTCGCCACGGGTTTGCCACTTCCGCAGCGATCCGACGTGCAAAAACCGCCGACGAAGCGAGGCGCCGCCGCTTTACGTGGTAGGCTTGCCCGTGGGATCGTGCGCCCACGCTTAAGGATTGGATCCACGCAACAGGGAAGGAAAACGCCATGAAGCGAATGACGAGCTGGGGGCTGGGGCTGCTGGGAGTGCTGCTGCTCGCGTCGAGCGCGCAGGCCCAGGGCTACTACTGGGTGCATCCCGTGTCCAAGCAGCCGATCATGCCGGCGCCGGACACGTTCGGGCCGGGCTTCTACACGCAGAACGGGCCGGGCGGGATGGTCTACGGGCCGAACTACTACCTGGTCCCGCCGTGGGCGCCGTTCCAGGGCGCTCGTCCGTGCCCGCCGGGGATCTCGCCCGCAGGCAAGCCGATGATGCCGCCGCTGCCCCAGCAGATGCCGAAAGCGGGCGGCCCGCAGTCGTACCTGAGCGGCCCGTTCCCGACGCATCCGTATGTCCGCAGCCCGCGCGACTTCTTCATGTGGAACGAAGCCCAGGAGGAGGCCCGCATCCGCGAGAGCCGCCCGAACCTGGTCCCGTAAACCACCAGGCGAGCGGGGCGGCGTCAGCCCCCCGTTCGCCCGTTGACTTCACTGCTTCACTACGCCGCTTTCGACAGGCTCGTCCGGCTCGTCTCGTCGAAGACCGCCTTCAGAATGCGGCGATACTCCAGCTGCATCGTCAGATGCGTGCCTGGCTCGACCTTCGTCACCGCACGCACCGTCATGTCGCCCGGCGTCAGCTCGACCAAGCCCTTGATGATCGTCTCGCCCAGCACCTCGCGGCGCGCCTGCCGCAGCCGTCGGCCTGCTTCCATCATGTCGCGCATCACCAGGTCCAGGTTCGAGCTGGTCGGCACCTTCACGTCCACCACGGCGTTCACGTAGCCTTTGCTGAAGTTGATGACCGTCTTGATCTGGCCGTTCGGCACGATGTACAGCTTCCCTTGCTTGTCGCGGATCTGCGTGTGGCGGATGCTCAGCACCTCCACCCGCCCGACCGCGTCGCCGATCTGCACGAAGTCGCCGACCAGGTACTGGTTCTCGAACAGGATGAAGAAGCCCGACACGACATCGGTCACCAAACTCTGCGCGCCCAAGCCGCCCGCCAGGCCGAGGATGCCCGCCCCGGCCAGGATCGGCGTCGTGTCCACTTCGAAGACGCGCAGCGCCATCAGGAAGGCGCCGAAGTACAGCACGTACTGGCACAGCGACTGCAGCAGGGGCACCAGCGTCTGCCCCTTCTGGTCGACGACGCGGTCCTCCTCGTACATGCCGAACGCTTCGTTGAGGAAGACCGACAGCAGCTCGATGAAGACGCGGGTGGCGAAGTAGATGCCGATGCACTGGACGACGCCCTTGCCGAAGGAAGCGACGACGCGGATGAACTCCAGTTCGCGCACGCACAGCGAGGCCGCCGCGACGTAGACCGCCGCCTCGAAGCATTTCTCGCCGAACGGGAACAGCCGCGTGACGCGCTCCCAGTAGCGGCGGAAGCTGCCGTGGCTGAGGTAGCGGTCGCCGAAGCTGGTTAGGAAGTGCGCGATGGTGCGCGAGGCGAGCGTCAGCAGCCGGGCGACGGTGAGGATCGTCATGATGTGCAGCAGCAGCTCGCCCCAGGCGTCGACATGCGACAGGCCGACGAGGTGGGCGGCGCCCCAGAAAGCGCCCAGCACCAGGCTGGCGATGGCGAACCGCTCCAGGGCGGCGAACCAGCGCTTGATGTTCGTCTCGTGGTTGAGCCGCCGCTCCGGGTTGCTGCGCTCGTGGATCGGCAGCGTCGTCGGCGACTCCTCCGGGACGTGCTGGGGCAGGTGATGGTGCGCGTAGGCTTCCAGGAACGCCCGCAGCCGCGTCACCAGGCGGATGGCGACGCCGGCGCCGATGGCGAGCAGGACCAGCTTGCCGAGGACGACGCCGAAGGTGAAGAGCTGCGCCCCGGTGAGGTGGCTGTACCATTCCCGCGCGTCGAGCCGCACGTCGCGGCCGGTGAAGTGGTAGGCGATCATGCCGATGACGGTGGCGCCCATGAGGGCGAGGGCGGTCCAGAAGACGACGACGCGCAGGCCCTTGGTCGCCTCCTTGCCCAGCCCGTCGAGCCAGCGCAGGCCGGTCCAGTGGCCCAGCCCCTGCCCGCCGCGCTTCAGCAGTTTGCGCAGCACGACCGAGACGACCAGGATCAACGCCAGGGCGACGTGCATGCCGATCAGGTTGGCCAGCAGGCGTTCGTCACGGAAGTATTGGCTCAGGTCCATCGCGCCCTCCTTGGCGTCAAGCTCTTCGTTCGTCCCGTCCGGGACGCGCATCGCGCCTACGGTAACGGGAGTCGGCTTGGCGTGTCAAGCGAGGCTCAAGCTTCCTGGGATGCTGAACAATCAGCAGGCCGGGTCATATTTGGCTTTATTCCTTCCGCTGGGACGATATACTGGGAGGTGAAGCAAACGGTCTCTTTGTCCCTGACCCCTGGTAGGAGGAAGCACAATGCGCTTCATTTTGGCGAGCCTGATGATGCTGGGCATGTCGGTTGTCCTCTTCTCGAGCGCCACTGCGGGCGACAAGAAGGAAGAGAACAAGGAAGTCACCCTCAAGGGCAAGGTCTGCTGCGCCAAGTGCGAACTCGGCGAGACCAAGGCCTGCGAGACGGTGATCGTGGTCAAGGAAGGCGAGAAGAGCGTCACCTACTTCTTCAGCAAGGCCTCCCATAAGGAGCACCACGACGCCATCTGCGCCGCCGCCAAGTCCGGCACCGTGGTCGGCCCCGTGACCGTCGAAGGCAAGCGCAAGGTCGTCGACGCCAAGAAGGTGACCTTCGAGTAGTCCTGCCGGTTCGCGAACTTGTCCACACGCAGCGCCACTCCGAAACGAGTGGCGTTGTGCTTTTCCGCCTCTCAAGGAACTGCATTCGTTTGCTTGGCGATTCTCCGCCTGAGCCCGAAGCGCCAGCGAGGAAAAACGCGCGAAGGCACGGCGCCAACGGAACGGCGACTCGCGCAGCGAGAGCCGCGACTCGCTGCGCATCGTCGTACGGGAGACGCTTTTCTTGCGACCGTCGCGCGGGTCGGCCTCGCTCGCGCTTCGGGCTCAGACGTCCGGCGACTCTCAAGAAGCTGCCTTCTTCCCGACCGTTCCTTCCCGTGG
>JAYSSW010000872.1:0-6428 GCA_043720335.1 Planctomycetia bacterium | reverse complement strand
ACGATGTAGGCGAGGTCGGGGACGCTGACGGCGATCAGCTCGGCGATCAGCTCCTCGGTCTCGCGGCAGCCGGTCCCGTTGCCCAGGGCGGCGACGGTCAGCTGATGCTTCTCGACGAGTTCCTGGATCTTCGCCTTCGCTTCCACGCGACGATCAACCTGCGGAGCCGCAGGCGGCGTGGCGGGAGCAGGTGTCGACGCTTCGACGCTGGGCGCCGCTTCCGGCGCGGGCGTCGCTTCGGGCGCGGGCGTCGCTTCCGGCGCGGGCGTCGCTTCGGGCGCGGGCGTCGCTTCGGGCGCGGGCGCCGCTTCGGGCGCAGGTGTCGCCGTCGCTTCGGGCGCGGGCGCTTCGGTTGCTGCTGCTTCCGGCGCGGGCGTTTCCGTCGGCGGCGTCACGGCAGGCGTTTCCGGCGGCGTCGCACTGGTGGCGTCCGTCGGCGTTTCACTGACCACTGGCTGCTGACCACTGGCTGCTGCGGGCGTTTCACTGGCCACTGGCTGCTGGCCACTGACCGCTGCGGCTGCGGGCTTCTTCTCGCGGCGGCCGCGTTCGCGCTTCTCGCCGGGGGCGGCGCCGAACGGGTAGACGACGGTGTGTTCGAGGACGTTGCCGAACTCGTCGAGGGCGGCGAGCTTGCAGCCGGTGCGGAACGCCGGGTCGATGCCGAGGACGCGCTTTCCGCGCAGCGGCGGCTGCAGCAGCAGGCTGCGCAGATTGTGCGCGAAGACGTGGACCGCGTGCTCCTCGGCTTCCTCGCTCAGCTCGCCGCGAATCTCGCGCTCAAGGCTCGGATAGACGAGGCGGGTGAGGGCGTCGTCGAGGACCGTCTTGAAGAAAGCCGCGTGCGGCGTGCGGAAGCCGGAGCTGCCGTCGAGCGGCTCGCCCGTGAGGACCGGCGCCGGCTTGGCGGCGGGCACTTCGGCGACCGGCGCTTCGGCGACCGGCGTCTCGGCGACCGGCGTCTCGGCGACCGGTGCCGTCTCCGGAGCACCTTCCGTCGGCGCAGAAGATTCGCTCGCCGCAGGCGTTTCGCTCGCCGCTGGCTGCTCACTGGCCACTGGCTGCTGCTCACTGGCCACTGTTGGCTGACCACTGCCCGCCACCTTGAGCAGATGCTCCGACAGCGCATAAAGAGCGGCGTTGTGCGAGTGCTCGCGGGCGAAGTCGAAGACGCTCTTGACCGCGCCCTCGCGCTCGGCGCGCTTCAGGGCGAGGTAGCGGTGCGGCTTGATCTGCTGCACGGCTTCCTTGAAGTCGAAGTAGTCCTTGTACTCCAGCCCCTGACCTTCCGGCAGCTTCTCGTTCTTCGACGTGACGATCTGCCCGCTCTTCCACAGCACCTCGCGGACGAGGGCGCGGACGTCGGCGGTCTCGGCCATCATCTCGGCCAGGACGTGCTGCACGCCGGTGCGCACGTCGTCGGCCGTGGCGAGCTGCTTCTCGGGATCGACCAGGGCGCCGAGCAATTCGTCGAGGTTGGCCGTCACCGGGTCGCTGTGCCAGAGGGCGAGCGCGAGCGGCTCCAGCCCCTTCTCGCGGGCGGCGCTGGCGAGGCTCTTCTTCTTCGGCTTGTAGGGCAGGTAGAGGTCTTCGAGCCGCTTCGATGTGCTGGCCAGCCGGATCGCCTCGCGCAGCTCGTCACTGAGCTTGCCCTGGGTCTCCAGGCTGCGGAGGATGGTCTGCTTGCGCTCGGACAGGACGCGGATCAGCTTGACGCGCGACTGGATCTGCCTGAGCACGTCCTCGTTGAGGCCGCCGGTGCGCTCCTTGCGGTAGCGGGTGATGAACGGGATGGTGTTCCCCTCGTCGAGGAGCTGCACCACCGCCTCCACCTGCACCTTGCGGATCTGCAGGTCCTGGGCGATTCGCGAACAGTCGAGCGGCGTCACGTCTTGCATTTTGGCATCCACCCCGCGCGGCTCGCACGGGCAAAGATTGATCGGCGCTCCCCGGGGTCGGGCAAGCCTTCGGATGGTCCGAATGTGTCCAGTCAACGTAGCAGAAACCCCCCGAACGTCCAGTACGAAGGATGGTTGCGAAGCGGGCGGGCGGCGCGGTTTTCCCGACACGGGCGCGGGCCGAGCGTGTCCTGGGAAGCGAGGCTCCTGCAACGCTCGACGCGGCGCAGGTTGGATTTCCGAGCCGGAAAGTTGTAATAATCCGGCAGGACCGCCGTCCAAGTCGCAGCGGCGCCGCAGGATCGCGGCTGCTGCAGGAATCCGCCCGGACCCTATGGAGGACGTGCATGGCGACTTCGACGCTGCCCCAGAAGACACCGGACCCCGCGTGCTGGCTGGAGGACCACGGGGACTACCTGTACTCGTTCGCGCTGGTGCGCGTCCGTGACGCCGGCGACGCGGAGGACGTGGTCCAGGAGACGTTGCTGCGCGCGTTCCAGGGGCTGCGCCGCTACCGGGGCCAGGCCAGTTTCCGGACGTGGCTGACGGCGATCCTGCGCAACCAGATCGCCGACCTTTTCCGCAAGCGGGCCCGCTCGGAGAAGATCGAGGAGGACGCCGTCCTGGATCGGCTCTTCGACGCGGGCGGGAAATGGCGCGTCAAGGTGCCGGCCTGGAAGGACGACCCCGCCGCCGCTCTGGAGACGGCCGAGTTCTGGTCCGTGTTCCGCGCCTGCCTGCAGCGGCTCCCTGCGCGCATGGGCGACGTGTTCACGCTGCGCGTCCTCGAGCAGATGGAAACCGAGGACGTCGGCGACCAGCTCGAACTGAAGCCGAACCATGTGCTGGTGCTGCTGCATCGCGCCCGCCTGCGGCTTTGGAACTGCCTCTCCCTCAAATGGCTTCGAGCAGGACAGCAATCATGAAGAACTGCAAGGACCACGTCCAGGCCTTCTCGCGCGGCATGGACCAGAAGCTCCCCTTCTGGACCGCGTTCAACCTGCGCCTGCACCGGCTGCTGTGCCGCAACTGCGGCCGATTCTGCGCCCAGTGGGAGGGACTGGAGTCGGGGCTGAACGAGCTGCTGGAGGATCCCGGCGCCGACGCCTCGCCGGAGCTTGGCGGGACGCTCCCCATGCCGAAGGCGAGCCGGTCCCGGATCGGGAGGAAACTGAAGGAGAACGGGCTGTAATAATCCGCCTCGGCCAACGACCAAGTACGACCATCGCGGCTTGGCTGCCTCGGGGCGCACGGAATGCCCCGAGCGGAAGCCCGATCCCTACCTGGAGACGTTTGATGTCGATGCATTCCCCTTCGCTTCGCCGCGCCCGTTTGCAGATCGATGTGCTGGAGGGCCGCGACACGCTGTCCGCCACGGTGGGCGGCGCTGCGCTGGCCCCCCCGTTTCTCCAGCCCAGCCACGTCGCCTCGGCGTTCACGGCGGCGCCCGCCCAGCCTGTCTTCGAGACCGCGGTCGTCGCCCGCGGCCTCGCCCGGCCCACCGGGATCGCGGTCGGCCGCGAGGGGACCATCTACTTCACCCAGACCCCGACGCCCGGCGTGGCGGGCGGCGCCAACTCGGTCGCGGAACTCGACCGCCGCACCGGCCAGGTCTCCGTGCTGCACATGGGCGAACCCGAACCCGCCAACATCGTGGTCGGGCGCGACGGCACGCTCTACTGGACCTGCAAGTCGGCCGGCGTCATCCTCCAGCAGACCGCCGACGGCGTCACCACCGTGCTGCGCTCCGGCCTGAGCAAGCCCACCGGCATCGCCCTCGATCCGAGCGGTCGCAACCTCTACTACACCGAGATCCCCACCCCCGGCGTCTCAGGCGCCGCGGGCGGACTCAACAAGATCCATCGCCTCAACCTGCGCACCATGCGCGACACGGTGATCCACTCCGGCGACCCCGAACCCTCGGACCTCGCCGTCGACCGGCGCGGCAACGTCTACTGGACCTGCACGTCCGCCGGCGTCATCGTGCGGCAGGACTGCTTCCTCCGCACCGAGGTCATCGCGCGCGGACTCAACAAGCCGGTCGGCATCGCCATCGACGACACCGGCCGCAACCTCTACTTCACCGAGGTGCCGACGCCGGGCGTTCCCGGAAGCCGGGGAGGCATGAACACGGTCAACATGCTCAATCTCCGCACCATGAACCGCACGGTCATCAACGCCGGCGACCCCGAACCGACCGATGTCGCCGTGGACCGCCGGGGCAACGTCTACTGGACCTGCACGTCCGCCGGCGTGATCGTGTCAGCGCGCCTCGTTTCTCGCTGACCACCGCCCCGGCCCGCGACGCCGTTCAGGATTTTTCCCTGGCGCCGCCTTGAAGGACCGTGAACATGCCTTGCGTGGACAGGAACGAGGGATTTGCGGAATCCGTCGCTCCTGTCCATGCGAAGCATCGATGGTCCATCGCGGTTTCTTGGACTTTCCACAGGTGAAAAAAACAACGACCCGCAAGAGGGCTATGCCTTGCGCGAGCTGAAATGAGCCACAGGAGCCACGACGGGCAAGGAGTGGCTCTACCCTGCGCGGGCAGGAATGAGGCATCTTTCAGCCTGCGCAAGGTAGAGGCGGGGACAGCGGCGCTGCCGCCCGGTTAAGAAAATTCATGCGAATATGCTTGACCTTGGCTGCCCGTTGCGTTCTAATTTGCCTATCTTAATGCGAAAGCGTCCGTCATCCATGCATGACGGCACCGCATCCAACACCCGAACGCTGCCCTCGTTCCGTGAAGGAGTTTGAGAAGTCCGTCCCCTGCCTTGAAATCTGTGCATCGTCGCCCACCCTCCAGACGATGCCTTATCCGCTGAAACCCCTGCCTTGAAGAATCGACGCAACCGTGGTTGTGCCGATGCGTTTCGTCGTTTCATCCTCGGAACTGCTTCCTCGCCAAGGACTGCTGGCGCCGGCTGTTATTGGTCCTTCATTGGCTCCCGCCCCGCCCCCGGGAGGAGCCGCCCACACTCCTTGAGGTTCTCCATGAATCCGCTCTGGTCGCTGCTCCGCCGTGATTCGCGTCGCAAGTCCACCCCGATCACCCGCAAGCCGGTCCGCAGGCCGTGGATGGAGCCGCTGGAGGACCGGGTCACGCCGACGGTGCAATTCGTCACCGGGTACGGGGCGGGCGGCTGGCTGGCCGACGACATGCGCACCAGCGCGGGGACCGATCTGGTCGGAACGCTGCTCACGCACGCAGGCAAACCTGGCCAAGTTGCGACCGGCGCGGACGACCTGAGCATCGCCCAGCAGTTCAAGTTCGTGGCCGGGCCTGCGGGTTCCGCATACGGCGGCGCGATCCAGGTGGATGGGACTGCTTCCAATTCCGGCAAGTCTAACTTCAGTGTCATTGACACCACGACCGGGTTTGGCGCCGCGAGCTTGCTTCCGACCACGTTCACAGCCCAGTATCAGTGGTACGGCCAGCCGAACCCCTCGTCACGCACCCTGGGCTTCAAGATCGGCGTTCAAAGCACCCAGTGGGCTGCGTCCCAGTCCAGCTTCACCGCGATCCGCTCCGGCGAATCGGCCTGGGATCTCGTCCTCGTCCATGTGCCCCCCACCTCCGACAACGCCTGGTCCACGGTCAATGTGGACGCCACCACGGGAACGTGGTCGGTGTTCCGCCAGGCCACCAACGCCTTCTTCGCGGCTCCGCCCGCAGCCCAAACCCTCGCGGCATGGCAGGCCGACCCGACCTGGGGGCCTCGGCTGTTCGGCGCCGGAGCGAAGATCACGAGCGTCCAGTTCGGGCTTGGCTCGTCGCAGCGCGACAGCATCTCGTACGTGGACTATCTCCAGACCAGCATCCTCAACGGCGGCGACCTGATCGATTTCGGCTCCGTCCAGAACACCTACGTCGATCAAGCCGGCGACTACACGCTGACCTTCGACGCGGACAACAGCGGCACCTTGACCAACGGCGACCGGGTCACCTGGAACGGCGCCGCCCCGGTGAGCAACCTCACCTTCGGCCTCAACGCGTTCGCCACCATCCAGACCGGCGTCAACGGCGTCGCCACCAATGGCACGGTCAACGTGGCCGCCGGCAGCTACGCGGGCGGCGTCCTTGTCAACAAGACCCTCACCGTGACTGGCTTCGGCAGCCCCACGGTGACTTCGATGGATCTCGGCGGCCAGGACGTCGGCTTCCAGATCGGCGCCGACAACGTCGTTCTCCAGGGCTTCAGCATCACCGGCGACTTCATCGGCACCGAGTACGGCGTCCTGCTCTCCGACAAGCCGGCTGGCTTGCCCTACACCAACGCCACCGTCCAGAACAACCAGTTCTCCAACCTCGGCTACGGCATCGCCACCGCCGACGGCGCCGTCGACTTCACCAACGGCATCATCCAGAACAACGTCGTCAACGTGCCCGCCAGCGGCGGCTGGGGCATCTACCTCCAGTCCGGCAGCGGACACGTCGTCTACGGCAACGCGATCTCCGGCGGCGCAGGCACCGCAGGCATCCTGGTCCAGAACGCCAACAACGTCACCATCGGCGGAACCGGCCCCGGC
>JAYSSW010000871.1:0-6442 GCA_043720335.1 Planctomycetia bacterium | reverse complement strand
CCCTTCTCGTTCACATTGGTTTGATTTCAGCGAGCCGGGCCGACCTGGGGCGGCACGGCGGGCAGATCGCGGGCCGGAGCGGCACCGGGGGCGGCGTTGCCGGGGACGGCGTTGCCGGGCGCGGGCGGCGCCGGCGGGGCCGCCTTGTTCTCGACGGGGCGGTCGGGCGCTCCGATGTCAGGAACCGCGATGCCCGGGACGGCGACGCCGGGACGGGCGGGCATGACGTTGATGCCGCCGAACCCGCCGATGCCGCCAGGGCCGACGGCGCCGGGGGGCAGCAGCGGGTTGGGATTGAACGGGTCGTTCTGCTGCTCCTCCTTGCGGATCTTCTCTGCGCGCTCGTCAGTGGTGACGAACAGCACGTTGCCCATGCGGACCGATTTCACGTCGGCCAGTTCGGCGAGCAGGCGGATCGCCGTCTCCAGGCCGAGGTTGTCGATCTGCAGGCTGATTTTCTCCTTCGCCTTGGCGCTCACACGCGGGTCGATGATGAGGTTGACGCCGTTGGCGCGGGCCAGGTCGCGGGCGGCCTTGCTGAAAGGCACGTCCTCGATGTCGACGCTGACGCGCTGGCGCATCTGGCGGTGGACGGCGAAGTCCTCGGTCGTCACCAGCACCGAGTCCTCGAAGATCACGTAGGACAGGCGGAAGGCGTTGAGCGCCTTGCGCATCACGGCTCCGGCCTTCTCGTTGGTCGCCTTCAGCTCGATCTGGCCTGTGTTCTCGTCGGGGTTGATGCCCATCTGCAGCAGGACCATCTGGTCGAGGCTGATCGGCAGATTCGTCTTCTCGCGCAGGTGCTGGATGGCGTCGCGGAGGGACTGGCCGGTGTAGTTGACGGTAATGTTCTGCTCAAGCCCCTGGCGAATCCGCTCGGTGGCGGAGGCGGGGGATTTCTTCTCGCCGCCGCCGCCGAAGACGGAGGCGTGGGAAAGGGACCAGGCGAGGACCAGGCCCAGGAAAAGCCAACGGGTGCAGGACCGCATGCGAGGAAGCTCCTTTGCCGAAGGGCGGTGGAAATGCTCGGAGAAGCCAACCAACCTCTCCAGTGTACGCTCGCGTCTTGCGTGACGCAAGATCGAGCGGCGCTGAGGGGTTAAGAATTTGGCCGGTCTGTGGTTGTCGCGTCGCGCTAGGTGAGAGGCAGGTCGAAAGTTCCCCATATAGCGCCCGCATGTCCAGGCGGGACGAGAATCATCCCGCCTGGACGGGAAACGGCCACGGGATGCCGTGCACGCCCCGATTCTGCGGGCGCTAAGAAGCTGTTTCAGAACCTCGTGTGACGGAAATAGTCAGCAGCGACAGAAGGCGAGCGGCGCGGCGTAAGCCCGCCGTGAAAATTTCCGTTCGTGCAATTGGCACGCATGTCGTTGCAAACTCCACGCATCGTTGCGGATTTTCACGGCGGGCTTACGCCGCGCCGCTCGCCGTTGCCCGTGGAATTCGTCGCTGATGTTTTCCAACCGCTTCTCAGCCGTTCATCCGCATCGTCGCGAAGGACGCGAACAGCACGCCGCCCACCACGACGACGATCAGCAGCATGATGAGGTACTGGATGAGCACGACAAGGCACGACCTGCCGAACGTCGTGGGCAGCATGATCGAGGTGAACGCGGCGTTGATGAGGAAGCCGACCGGGATCGCGACAGCCTGCGTCAGAATCGCGGTCTGCAGCGGAGGAAGCATCATCTGCTGGGCGACCACGCCGAAGCCGAAGCCGATCACGAAGCCGACGACGGCGCCGACGAGGCCGTTCACGAGAAAGATGACCATCGCCCAGCCGAAGCCGGGGCTGGGGACGCCGCTGTCGGTGTACTCGCCGCCGACGAGGCTGTTGTAGATCGAGCAGGCGGCGCGGAGGATCACGGCGCCGATGGCCAGGCCGAGAAACAGGGCGGGGATGAAGCAGATGACGCCGAACGTGAGCTCCATCGGACTCAAACGGAAGAACGGTGCGTTTTGCATGGCGAAAGATTTTCTTGAAGTCCTGCAGTCCAGGTGGAAGCGAAGCTACTTGCCCTGCCATCGCGTCCATGCCAGGCCCGGCGTGTCGACGCGGAAGGTGACGAGATTGCAGCCGTCGACCTCGGTGACGTAGACGGTGCGCCCGTCGGGGCCGCCGAAGCAGAGGTTGCTGGGCCGCTTGCCGGGCAGCTCGATCTCGCGGACGATTTCGCCTTTGGGGGACAGGACGGCGACGGTCCCCTTGCCGTAGCGGGTGATGTAGAGGTTGCCGAGGGCGTCGCAGCGCATGCCGTCGAAGCCGTGGTCGTCGAACTGCTTGAGGAGCTTCTTGTCGCCGACCGAGCCGTCGGCGTGGAGGGGGAAGGCCCAGACGTTGCGCTGCTTGCTTTCGTTGACGTAGAGGGTCTTGCCGTCGGGGCTGACGTCGATGCCGTTGGTGGTCCCCATGCCGCTGGCCAGCAGGTGCGTCTTGCCGTCGCGGTCGATGCGCCAGAGCTGGCCGGTCCCCTTCTCCCAGTTCGGGTCGCTGGCGTACAGCGTGCCGTCGGGGGCGATGGCGAGGTCGTTGGGCTGGTTCATCTTCGGCTCATGGGCGAAGACCTTCATCTCCT
Organism: Planctomycetia bacterium; assembly: GCA_043720335.1. Classification (GTDB taxonomy): domain Bacteria; phylum Planctomycetota; class Planctomycetia; order Gemmatales; family Gemmataceae; genus JAYSSW01. The sequence goes on along the minus strand of JAYSSW010000871.1, from coordinate 3,863 downwards.
TGGTTTTGGTGTCGATCTTCCAGACCTTGTGCTCGACGTAGTCGGCGAGGTAGAGGAAGCCCTGCTTGTCGAAGACGATGCCGTTGCCGGTGCTCCTGCCGGGCAGGGTGACGAAGACCTCGGCCTTGCCGTCGGGCGTCACTTTGCCGATGGTCTGCTGCTTGGCGAAGTTGACGGCGTAGACGTTCCCCGCCGCGTCGCAGTTCGGCCCCTCGACGCCGTCGGTGAAGCTCTTCTCGGCCGTGAACGCCTTGGCGACGAAGAGCTTCTCCTTGTCCTGCGACCATGCAAGGGTTGGGAGCGTCAGGCAGACGGCCAACGACACGGCGAGGGGGGACCAGCGGATCACAGTGGTGGCTCCTTGGGAGGGTGTTTTCGCAGGTTTCGCTTATACCATATTCGAGACGAACAACCAGCCAATTGCCGTGAAGGAATCTCTCCCATGTCGACGCGATTCAAAGTGGTGGTCACGGACGTGCTGGCCGAGGCGGGGCCGGAAACGAAGATCCTCAGCGGCCTCGCCGAGATCAAACTGCTGCAGACAAGCGACGAGATGACAGTGGTGCGCGAAGGCGCCGACGCCGACGTGCTGCTCGTCTACCACGACATCAAACTCACCGGCAAGTCGATCAGCCAGCTCCCCAAGTGCAAGGGGATCATCCGCTGCGGCGTCGGCTACGACAACGTCGACCTGAAGGCCGCCGGCGAGCGCGGCATCGTCGTCTGCAACGTCCCCGACTACGGCACCGAGGAGGTCGCCGACCACGCCCTGATGATGCTGCTCGCCATCGCGCGGCGATTGTTGATCGCCGACCAGGACATCCGCGCCGGCCGCTGGGACCGCCACGTCGTCGAAGGGACGCCGCGCCTGCGCGGCCGCGCGCTCGGCATCCTCGGCTGCGGCCGCATCGGCTCGGCGATGGCGCTGCGGGCGAAAGTCCTCGGCATGCGCGTCCTCATCTACGACCCGTACAAGCCGGACGGGCTTGAGAAATCGCTGGGCGTCGAGCGTTTCCACAAGCTCGAAGAGATGCTGCCGCTCTGTTCGTTCGTCAGCGTCCACTGCCCGTTGACGCCGGAGACGAAGCACATCCTTGGACCCAAGACGCTGGCGCTGCTGCCGCGCGGCGCCTACGTCGTCAACACCGCGCGCGGCCCGTGCGTCGATGGCGTCGCCCTCGTTGATGCGCTGGAGAGCGGCCAGGTCGCCTACGCGGCCCTCGACGTGGTGGAGCAGGAGCCGCTCGCCGACGAGCGGCTCCGCAATCACCCGCGCATGCTGCTGACGCCGCACACCGCGTTCTACTCGGTCGAGGGCTTCGAGGAGATGCGCTCCAAGGGCGCGATCGAAGCGAGGCGCATCCTGACCGGCGAAGCGGTGCGCAACCCGGTGAACCGGCAGTTCCTGGTGAACCCGCGCTGCCTGGTGCAGGGCGAATAAGTGGCATCCACGTTCCTCACTCGCAGTTGCGGAACGTGGAAGCCGTCTTGCAACGAAGATTTTCGCGCAGCTATAGTGGGGAAAGAAATGGCATCGTTCGGTCGCCACGATGCCGTTGCGGCGCAAACGTGTCGAACCCTCATTCCGCTCGGAACGGAACCCCCCGCATGGCGAACTACGCACTCATCGAAGACTTCCAGGAGCAGATCCATCAGCGCCCGCGCATGTCGCTGCAAACGGGGAACGTCGGCCTCACCGTGGCGGACGCGATCGCCTGCTTCGAGCTGCTGGAGAACCGCGCGCACGAAGCGATGATCTCGGAAACGCTGTCGCCGGAGCAGATCTGCGGAATCATGAAAGGGGTGACGCAGCAGTACAAGCAGCTGACCCATTTCGCCGTGCCGTTCTGCATGCTGCTCGAAGAACTGGAGGAGCGCGGCGTGGTGGTCGCGCGGTCGGCCGAGTTCCGCGAATGGACCGAGCACATCATCGAGAACCTGCTGGACGAACACCTGCCGGACGACGCCGACGCGGTCCACAAGGACATCGCCCCGCGCGAAAGCGAAGCCCGCGCCGCGGTCGCGGAAGGGGACGTCGAGGAGGGGGGCTTTGGCCGTTCGCAACCGTCGTAGGAAGAGCTTCCGGGACCAGTTCGACAGGCTGCCCAAACGCATCCAGGAAAAATGCCAGCAGACCTATGAGCTGTTCCTGAAGAACCCGGCTCTTCCCGCGCTTGATTTCAAGCCGCTGAACGACACGTCGCAGGGCCAGCATCTATCGGGATCCTGGTCCGTCCGTCCCGCCGTAGGCTACCGCGCCATCTGCTTCCATGACACGGACGGCACTCGCGTCTGGTACTGGATTGGCACCAAGCAAGCGGCGAAGAACTTCACCGGGGTTCAGTGAAGGGAAAAGTTCGTCGGCGCGAAGCCGCCGTTCACCCCGCGCGGCGCGGGCGAGCTTTCACGTTGAACAGTCCGAAGATCTCGTCCTCGTTCATGCCCAGCGACGGCGGCGGGCCGTTCTGGCAGATCATGTCCTGGAAGAGCTGCCGCTTCTTCTCCAGCACCTCCGCGATGCGCCCCTCGATCGTGTTCTGGCTCACGAACCGCTTGACGAACACCGTCTCCTTCTGCCCCAGCCGGTGCGCGCGGTTGATCGCCTGGTCCTCGACGGCGGGGTTCCACCAGCGGTCGAAAAGGAAGACGTAGTTCGTGAACTGCAAATTCAGGCCGACGCTGCCGGTGCCATAGCTCATCAGCAGTACGTGTTTCGACTCGTCGGCCTTGAAGCGGTCGAGCAGCGGCTGGCGGTCCTTGTGCGGCACCCTGCCGTGGTACAGCAGCGGCCCGAACGGCGACAGCACCTTGGCGATCCGCACCAGCGGCTCGACCCACTGCGAGAAGACGATCGCCTTGCGGTTGTTCTCGGCGACCTCGTCCATGTCGGCGAGCAGTTGTTCGAGCTTCGAGCTTTCGCCGGTGCGCGGGTCGAAGTTGCATATCTGCTTGAGCCGCATCACCAGTTCGAAGACGTGCTGCACCGACACGGTGTCGCCCAGCGCGTTGAGGTGGACGACCCCCTCCTTCTCGGCCATGTCGTAGCTGGCCCGCTGGCCGGGCGACAGGTCGAGGTACACGTCCTGCAGCACCTTGGGCGGCATGTCGGTGGCGACCTCCTCCTTCACCCGCCGCAGGATGCAGTCGCGCGTCAGGTCGGGCAGCAGCTTCGTCGGCGTGTCGGGCGGGATGCGGTCGGGATCGACGAACGCGAAGATGTTGACGAGGTCGTCGACGCGGTTCTCGATGGGGGTGCCGGTCATCGCCCAGCTGCGGTCGCGCGAGACGCCTCGCACCACGCGGGCGGTCTTCGAGTCCTTGTTCTTGATGCGCTGCGCCTCGTCGATCACCATCACGTCGAAGTGGAGGTTCGGGTCGTTGACCATCTCCTCGTCGCGCGTGAGCAGCTCGTAGTTGACGAGCTTGACGGGGCATTTCGACGCGAACCACTGCGTGCGCCGCGTCGCGGTGTCGCCGCCGACCACCTCGAACGGCACGTCGCAGGCCCACGTCTTCAGCTCGCGCGTCCAGTTGATGACGAGCGGCTTGGGGCACACGACCAAGGCGCGGCGGATCAGCCCGCTGTGGAACAGCAGCCGCAGCGCGATGATGACCTGCGCCGTCTTGCCCAGCCCCATCTCGTCGGCGAGCAGGGCGGAATGGCGCGGCATCAGGAACGCGATCCCCTTCACCTGGTACGGGTACGGCTGGAACGGCAGCTCCACCTGCTTGCCGCCGAAGATCGACTCCAGCGGCGGCTGAAGCAGGTACAGCAGCCGATCCTTGAACATCACCATGTCGCTGGGCGGCTGCAAGCGCGTCTTCGCCTTCGCCGCCGCGCTGGGCTTCGGCGCCGGCTCGGC
>JAYSSW010000870.1:0-3062 GCA_043720335.1 Planctomycetia bacterium | reverse complement strand
ACAAGCTGATCGGCACCGGCCGCACCTTCGTCTGCGTCGACACCGTCGGCGCCGGCCTCGGCGAGACGGTCCTGATCGTGCAGGGATCGAGCGCCCGCCTGACCCCCGAACTCGAGAAGCTGCCGGTCGACGCCACCATCATCGGCATCATCGACACGGTCAATGTCGAGAACAAAACCATCTACAACGGCAACGAATAGGGTTCGCGAACCGCGTGAACCTGCAAGATAGACTGGGAACCCGCCATGCTGCAAGTCACCGATGATCTGATCCGCAACGTCGTGCAGGAAGTGCTCGTCTACATGAAGGGGGGCAGCCCGGCCGCGCCGGCGAAGACGCAGAACTCGCCAGCCGCGCTGACCGGCGGCTGGGGCGTCTTCGACCAGGTGAACGACGCCGTCGCCGCCGCCGGACACGCCCAGAAGCAGCTCGAAGCCCTCGGCCTCGATGGCCGCAAGAAGGCGACCGACTGCATCCGCAGGATCGTCATCGAAAAGGCCGAGATGCTCGGCCTTGACGAGATGGAGGAAACCAAGATCGGCCGGCTGAAGCACAAGGTCGAGAAGCTCGTCACCGCCGGCGAGAAGTCGCCCGGCGTCGAGTTCCTCCGCACCGCCGCCTACGGCAGCATGAACAACCTCACGCTTGAGGAGTACGCCCCGTTCGGCATCGTCGGCACCATCACCCCCGTCACCCATTCGCTGCCGACGCTCGCGAACAACGCCATCAGCATGATCGCGGCAGGCAACGCCATCGTCTGCAACCCGCACCCGTCCGGCGCCCGCGTCGCCTGCAAGGGAACGCAGCTCTTCAACCAGGCGATTCACAAGGCGATCGGCATCGACAACCTCATCACCATCATCGGCAAGCCGACGCTGGAATCGGCGCAGGCGATCTTCGACCACCGCGACGTGCGGCTGCTGTGTGTGACGGGCGGCCCCGCCGTCGGCCGTGCCGCATTGAGGAGTCCGAAGCGGGCCATCGTCGCCGGGCCGGGCAATCCGCCGGTCGTCGTCGACGAGACCGCCGACCTCGACAACGCCGCCAAGTCGATCATCTTCGGCGCCGCCTACGACAACAATTTGCTGTGCATCGCCGAGAAGGAAGTCTTCGCCGTCGCCAGCATTTTCGACGAGCTGATGGACGCGATGGCCCGGCACAAGGCGGTCCGCCTGAACGCCGACCAGATCGCCGCCCTCACCAAGGCCGCCTTCGTGCCGGGCGAGGGGGGCAAGCTGGTCGTCAACAAGGATCTGATCGGCCAGGACGCAGCGGTCCTCGCAAAATACGCCGGCGTCAGCGTCCCCGCCGACACGGAGCTGATCTACGGCGAAACCGACGAAAGCCACCCGTTCGTCGACCACGAGCAGATGATGCCGTTCGTCCCGTTCGTGCGCTGTGCCGACGTGGACAAGGCCATCGAGCTCGCCAAGAAGTACGAGCACGGCTACAAGCACACGGCCCTGATCCACTCGCGCAACGTCGACACGATCACCCGCATGGGCCGGGCGATGGACGTGACGATCTTCGTGCAGAACGGCCCGTGCACCGCCGGCCTGGGCGAAGCGTATTTGAGTTTTTCGATCGCGACGCCGACGGGCGAAGGCGTGACGACGCCACTGACGTTCACGCGCATCCGCCGCACCGCGACCATCGGCTCCATGCGAGTGGTGTAACCGTTTAGACGCTCGCCTCAGGCGAGCGCGACCAAAAACCCTGGAAAAAATCAGGTTCCCATGCAACTCGCCACCATTGTCGGCCACGCCACTGCGACGGTCAAGCATCCCAGCATGAAAGGCTGGAAGCTGCTGATCGCCCAGACGTGGACGGTGGACGCCAAGCCCGACGGCGAGCCCTTCCTGGTGGTCGATCATCTCGGGGCCGGGGTGGGCGACGAGGTCATCGTCTGCAACGACGGATCGGGCACGCGGCAGATCATGGGGCAGAAGAATTCGCCGGTTCGATGGTTCGTGATGGGCATTTGCAACGGATGAACGATCAAGCAAAACTCCTGGATTCGCAGATCCTGTGCTGGCCGAAACGCCTGCTCAGTGCAGACGACCTGCGCCGCCACCTGACGAGCCAGCGCGAGGTGATGCTGCCGCCGAAGGCGATCATCACGCCGCTCGCCGTCGACGAGTTACGGGCCAAGGGGGTGCGTGTCACCTGGTCCTTGCCGAAGGCGAAAGACGGCGAAGCGGCGAAGACGGGCGCCTGGTTCTACGCCGTTGAAAAACCCGATGCGCTGATCGCATCCGTGGTCAAAGCGCTCGAACGCGACGGCGTCACGCTCGTTTCGTTCGATGCTGCGGGGCCGACGACCACCTGGGCGAGGAGTGTCGGCGAAGCGATCCTGCGGGCTAACCACGTCGGCGGCGTCGCGATCTGCAACGACGCCGGCCTGGTCTGCTGCGTCGCGAACAAATTGTCAGGTATCCGGGCGGCGGCGGTCTTCAGCGTCGCTCAGGTGCAGCGGGCGAAGGCCAGCCTGGCCGCCAACCTGTTCGCCGTCGAAACGTCTGGGCGAACCTTCTTTGAATTGAAGCAGATGCTGCGGACCATCGCGACCTCCTCCGGCGAGTGCCCGGCGGCCGTCGCGGAAACCCTCCAGGAGCTGGACGGCCATGCGCATCGCTGAAGTCATCGGCACCGTGACGCTGTCGCGCTGCCACCCGCTCATCAAGGGCTACCGCTGGGTCGTCGGCGTCCCGTTCAGCCTGCAAGCCCTGCGTGACGGAACGCCCCCCGATGGCGAGGATCTCGTGATCCTCGACGAACTGGGTGCCGGCCTGGGACAGAAGATCGGTGTCAGCGAAGGGGTCGAAGCGGCGGTCCCGTTCTTCCCCCACAAGAAACCCCTCGACGCGTACTGTGCGTGCCTGCTGGACGCCGTCGTCGTGAAGTAACCGTCTGACAACCCCACTAACCCTGAGCGCAAGCGAGGGGATCACATGACGACTCGCGGAATGAGAATGTTCGCCAACCCGGTTCCCTGCGATCCCCTCGCTTGCGCTCAGGGTTAGTTTGAAGGCGGCGTTTCAAGCCAGGGTGCATGCGGAATA
>JAYSSW010000869.1:0-6450 GCA_043720335.1 Planctomycetia bacterium | reverse complement strand
CCGCGACTGGAAGGGCACTACCTGCTCATCAACAAGACGCTGATCGAAGCGATCGCGCTGCTTGCGCTGGCGTGCATCCCGACCGGACGCTGGGGCGGCCTTGACGGCTTGATCTGGCTGATGTTCGCCAGGAAGCCGAAGGCGGCGAGTGATACGGCGGAGTCGCAGCAACAACCGGCCGCGCCGTGATTCCGTTACTAACCCTGAGCGCAAGCGAGGGGATCGCAGCGAACCGAGTTGGCGAAAAACATCATTCTGCGAGTCCCCAGCGATCCCCTCGCTTGCGCTCAGGGTTAGTAAGTCGCGGCTGGCAATCCTCACACGATCCCTCGCTCCTGATTCTCCAAGGAGTTCTCTCATGGCTCTCGATCTCACCCCGGAACAGAAGGCGACCGGGCAGGCGAACTTCAACCGCGCTCTCGGCGCCCTGGCCAGCGACGACGAGCGCGCCGCCGCCCAGGGGCTGACGCGGCGCCGCTTCATGGGCGGCCTGCTCGCCGCCGGCGCGGTGCTGCCGCTGTCCGCCGCCGCCTACTTCGGCTACCAGCCGCACATGCACCGCGTGCGCGACAACCCGGTCCGCGCGGGCATCATCGGCACCGGCGACGAGGGGGGCGTCCTCGTCGGCGAGCACAATCCCGCCAACGTCCGCTTCGTCGCGTGCAGCGACCTCCGCCCTTACAACCAGCAGCGCATCTTCGCCGGCGAAGCGTATCCCAGCCCGCGGCGCGGCTTCAACCACGCCAGCTTCCGCGACTACTACGGCCCGCGCGCCCAGGACCACATCGTCCACCACGAGAACTACCGCGACCTGCTGGCCGACCCGAACATCGAGATGGTTGTCATCGCGCTGCCATTGCATCTGCACGCCCGAGTCGCCATCGAGGCGATGGAGGCGGGCAAGCACGTCCTCTGCGAGAAGCTGATGGCGTGGAACGTGACGCAGTGCAAGGAGATGATCCGCGCCGCCGACCGCACCGGCAAGCTCCTCTCCATCGGCCACCAGCGCCACTACAGCATGCTCTACGCCCACGCCACCGAGATGATCGACTCCGGCGTGCTGGGCGACATCCACCACATCCGCGCCCTTTGGCACCGCAACAACACGCAGCCCCTGCTCGACGCCCAGGGCCGGCAGCGCGTCGAACCGCAGTCGAACCTGCCGATGATCCGCGACGGCTGGCGGCCGGAGATCCGCGCCGACGACCGCGCCGCCCTCGAAGGCCGCATCCGCCAGCTCGGCTACCGCAACATGAACGAACTCGTCCGCTGGCGCCTCTTCAACCGCACCGGCGGCGGGCTGATGGCGGAACTCGGCAGCCACCAGCTCGACGCCTGCAGCATCTTCCTCGGCAAGAAACGGCCGTTGTCAGTTAGTGCTACCGGCGGCAAGTACTTCTACCGCGACGACCGCGAGGTCGAGGACCACGTCTTCTGCACCTTCGAGTTCCCCGGCGCCCACTTCGACGAGAGTCGCCGCCAGCAGCGCAACAACGACATCGTCGTTGTCAACTACTCGTCGGTCAGCACCAACGCCTTCGAGCAGTACGGCGAATGCGTCATGGGCTCGCGTGGCACCCTCATCGTGCAGGAGGAGAAGAACGCCTACCTGTTCGGCGGGGCAGCCAACGCCAACACCGCCCGCTCGATGGAAGTGACCGCCACCACGACCGGGGGCCGGCCCGCGCTCGACGCCTCGGCGTCGACCAGCCCGACGGAGCGCCAGGCCGCCGAGACGGGGCAGGCGTCGCTCGGCGCCGCCGTGCCGAGCCGGGGCTACAAGGAGGAGATGGACCACCTCGCGTTGTGCATCCGCATGCGGAACGAAGGGATGGAGCGCGACCGCGAGCGCTGGCAGCCGCGCTGCCACGGCCGGGCCGCGATGGCCGACGCGATCATCGCCCTGACCGCGAACCAGGCGATGAAGCATCGCAGGCGCATCGAGTTCCTGCCGAGCTGGTTCGATCCCGCGTCGAATGAGGTTCCCGACGCCGACATGGTCGAGGAACGGGTGTCGTGATCCAGCGAATCCTTTGCCGCCGCGAAGCGTGAGCTACGGTCGCGGCGGCGGGCTTTCGTTGTTGTCGGGCGGTGCCTGCTCGGCATCCTGTGTCTTGGCCGCTTCGCCGACCTTGTGTCCGATCCAGTTCTCCCACGGCAGCAGCGGCAGGTACAGGCAGAGCATGTAGGGGACGAAGTAGCCCAGCTCCATGGTCGCGAAGATGCCGAGGTGGAAGGAGACCCCCGCAAGAAGCGCCAGGGGCCGCGTCCAGCGGGACAGCACCAGCAGCGGGAACGACACTTCCCAGACCAGCACGCTCCAGGTCATCCAGCGCGCCGCCCAGAGCGGGAGCGGAAGGGTCGAAGGCGAGACGCGGGACAGCGCCAAGTCCCTGAGGACGTAGGCCAGGCTTTCGCCACTCCACCATGCTTCGCCGAGCAGCTTGTAGGCGCCGTTGCAGAAGTAGATGAGGATCATCTGGAGGAAGAGGAGCCGGAGCGCCCAGGGGGAGATCATGGCGATCGTCGGGGGGCGGTTGCGGCCGCGCCACCAGGCGTCGATCGACCAGGAGGCGCCGCAGGGGAAGAGCATGAGGTAGAAGAGGATGATGAAGCGGACGGAGTCGCCGGCGTTGTCGATGTAGAGGTTGAGGTGGCCGAAGGACAGCGACAGCGCCCAGGCGACGAAGGCGGCGGCCCGCGAGCCGAAGCCGACCAGGAGCAGGGCGGCCGAGGCGATCCAGACGCCCATGGCGACGCGGAGGAGCAGGGGGTCGGCGTGCCAGGGGCCGAGCAGCCGCAGCACGAGCGGATCAAGCTCGACCCGTTCGACATGGTTCAGCCAGATACCGGCCCCGGCGAGCAGTCCGGTCGCCAGAAACACCGTCTGGCGTGAAAAAAGCCCCCGCCACGGATGGCCTCGCCACCAGGCGGCGAGGGCGTGCAGCATCATCCACAGCAGCGCGACGCCCGCGAGGGCGAGGGGGAGCACCGCCAGAAGCCCCGTGCTTTCCGTGTCACGCAGCTCGCGCGACCAGACGCCGGCGACGAACAGCGCACCGGAGCCGAGCCAGGCAAGCAGGCTGTAGCGCGCAGGCTCGGCAGGGCGGGCGGAGCAGCAGCGCGCGAGGTGGTCGAAGAGCAGCCAGGCGGAGGTCGCGGCGAACACCGCCAGGGCGAGCTGGGACACGATCGGATCGCCGACGCCGCTCAGGAGCGACCAGGACAGGCGGGGCGAGTTGCGCACCCAGGCGAACCAGTCGGGGACGCCCATGTTGGCGGGGCCGAAGAACTGGTCGACGGCCGGGGCGTAGGTGAAGGCGAGGTCGAGGAGCAGGCAGAGGGCGACGCCGACGCGCAGGGCCGCAAGCCGTTCGGCGCGGACGGGATCGGACCACCAGCGCCACGCCGAGAGGGGCCAGGGCTGCCAAGGGAAGACGCCGACCCGCTTCACAACCGGGGAGGGATTCATCATTTTCTCGCGGGCAGGAATCGCTGCTGGACCAGGTCGTAGCGTTCGAGGGGGCCGTGCTCATCGTCCCAGACAGCGTGGAGCTGCCAGCGCGCCAGCGGCAGCGTGTAGGGGCCGATCCAGGGGCTGCCTTCGAGGGGCACGTCCTCCGGGTCGAGCGTGCGGATGCGGAAAGCGCGGTCGAGCAGGATCACCTGGCGCGGGGGAGGCGAACCGGGGTTGCGCGCCTGCCAAACCGCGAGCCGCCAGCGCAGGTAGCCGTGCATCAGGCCGCCGTATTCCTGGACGTGCTCGGTGATCGACTTGGACCAGTCCTCGAACCGCTCCTCCGGCTGCTGGTCCTCCGGTGCGATGAGCGAGAGGGCCAGCCGCGACTCGAGCCGCCTCAACCGGAACAGGCCCGTGCGGACAAAGTCATGGCGGTCGAGCGGCTCGTTGTCGGAAAGCAGCAGCACTGCGGACAGCGGCGGCAGGCCGGGCTTCGACTCCGCTTGCTCGGCGATGCGCGCGAAATCGGGGAGGACCAGCTCGGCCTCGAGGAGAGGCACGACCTGCAGAAGCGCCGCTGCCTGCCACGGGTCGCCTGCGGCGAGCAGCTGCGCGAACACGGCCGGCGTGGCGTCGTCGTCCCAGCGCAGCAGGACTGCGGGGAAGCCCGTCGTCTTGCCGACGGACGGCGCGAACAGCGACCACGCCTGGTCCTGGCCGGTCAGCTGCGCCCAGAAGCGAAGCCTTTTCGAGAGCAGGCTCGCGTGGTCCCAGACGTGCCCCGATTTCTCAGGCCAGTCGGGGGCGATCCGGCCCGCGATCTTGCTCGTTTCGGGCGACAGCCAGCCACGGCATTCCTCAATGAATCCCAGCGTGTTCTGCGCAGCGAGGAAGACAAGTTGCCCCAGGATGAACAGCCCGAGGATCACCTGGCGCGGCGTGGAGTGCGGTTCGGGTTCGGTCGGCTCGCTCATGGGTCATTCCGGTTCCTTGCGGAAGGCGAAGATGGCGGCGCGCTGCCCCAGCACGCGCATGTCCATCCGGCGCATCTGGCTCCAGCCGACCTTCAGCGCCGCTTCCTGGAGCGAGGCCGCGTCGGAGACGATGATGACCGCCTTGCCCCCCGGCTTCAGCACGCGGTTCATCTGGCGGAGCATGTCGCGGTACATCGCCGGGATCTCCTCCGGCGAGCTGATCTGCTTGCCGAACGGCGGATTGCACAGGACGCGGTCGACCGATTCGACGGGGATCGGCAGCTTCCGCGCGTCCCAGGTTCGCACGTCGGTGATGTCGAACTGCCGCAGGTTGGCGAGGGCGGCGCGGACGTGGTGAGCGTCGTTGTCGCCGCCGAGGTAGGTCATCTCCCAAGGCCCGCCTTCGGGGCCGCGCTTGCCCCGGACGCTCAAAAACGCCTCGGCGAGCAGCGTGCCGGCGCCGCACATCGGGTCAAGCACGGTCTGGCCTGGCTTCAGGTCGGCCATCCGCACCATGGCGGCGGCGATGGTGGGCCGCAGCGACGCGGGCAGGTGCTCGTACTTGTAGGTGCGGTGGCGCATCGTCTTGTCGGAAAGACGCACGCCGGAGACGGCCGTCGAGCCGTTGATCGTCAGCCACAATTCAATGGAGGCGTCCTCGTCGGCGTGCTTCCAGCTCGCCGGGAGCTTGCCAGCGAGGCCCTGCTTGAACGATTTGGTCGCGTCGATGCGCCGATAGCCATGCTCGCCGTTCATCTGCACGACGATGCGGTAGGTCGGCTTCCCCTTGGGCTTGGGGCGGATGGTGTGGTGGATGCGGAGGAGGTTGGCCCAGTCGGGCTGGCGGTCGGTCCACTTGCGGATGCTGTCGAGGTCGGTGGCGCGGTAGCTGAGGGCGTCGGTCCCCCAGGCGTAGACGTACACGTCCTCGGTGGTGCGCAGCTTGAGCAGGTCGGGGGAGATGTCGGGGACGCGGAAGACGATGATGCCGTTGCCCTGCATCTTGATCTCGCCGCCGAGGTCGTGGACGATCTCGTCGCAGGCGACGCGCTCCATGCCGGGCTGCACCATCGCGTAGCAGGGGGGAGTTTCAGGGGGCTTGCGGGAGGGGGCCATCGTGCTTCCGATCCGGCGCAACCGACCTGCGGGCCGCGAACCGGGAAGGCCCGCCGCATGCCCGGCAGGACTTGCAGTTGCGTGCAAAGTCTTTATATTGACCTCTTGCTGACTCGCCAAAAAGGGCAGCGCCGTCTGTCAACCCCATGGGAATCGTCGGAACCTGTCGCTTCTTGAATCCGCACCCCAGGCCAGAATCGCGAAGCGGGCCCGCTTCGCGTCCCTGCAACGCATCGGATCGACCGGGTTCCGTGAGGGAGATCATCGACTTATGCCGGACACCATGCTGATCGATCTGAAAGCGCTGATGGTCGAGCGCGAGGACTGCGACGCCGGCACCGTCGAGAAGCTGCGCAGCGGACTCGCCCAGGGGGGCACGCAGTATCGCACCCTCCGTGAGATCACCGGCGCCCTCAAGAAGCGCATCGAGGCGTCCACCGGCGCACAGGCGAAGAAGTGGCACCTGAAGCTCGGCATCGCCAGCTTCTTCCTCGGACACGTCGCCGACGCCGCCGACAACCTCAAGCACGCCGACGGCGCCCTGGCCAACTTCTATCTCGGCAAGGCGCTCCTTGAGCAGCAGCAGTTCGACGACGCTTTCAAGGCCTTCGACAAGGCCGAGAAGTCGGGCTACAACAGCAACCAGGTCAAGCTGCAGAAGGCTGGCATCCACCGCGTCCGCAAGGAGCTGCCCCAGGCCCGCGCCGTCCTCAAGGAGCTGGAAAGCCAGGCCAGTCACAACCCCGAGTACCATTTCCAGCTCGCCAGCTGCTTCATCGGCGAAGGCAACCGCGAAGGGGCGATCAAGCATTACGAGAAGGCCGTCGAGCTTGACCCGGGCCACACCGGCGCCTTGTTCCAGCTCGGCCACGCCAACGACCTCGCCGGCAACGACGATGA
>JAYSSW010000868.1:0-3065 GCA_043720335.1 Planctomycetia bacterium | reverse complement strand
GCCGTTCAGCGTCGAGTCGAACAGGTAGTCGCCGACGACCAGCAGGTCGGGGTGGTTCGCCGGGTCGGGGACGTGGCGAACGTCCATGCGCCGCGTCGGGTAGCCGGCCGGCAGCCCGTTCACCGCGCGGTCCCAGCGATGGACGCGGGCTTCGAGGAAGCCCCCGCGGCCGTGCTGCAGGAAGTCGGGCAGGGCGTCGAGCACCTTCGTGGCCAGTTCGTCGTCCGGCAGCCGCGCCAGCTGCTTCGCCGGCTCGCCCCCCAGCAGCCAGCCGAGCACGCCGTGCGAGTCGGCGCCGTTGCGCGACGACTCGTCGTAGACGCAGCAGCCGCCGAACGCGTCGAGCATGAAGTACGATTCGTTGAGGTGCTGCCGCCAGAACGGCCGGTCGAAAAGGATCGTCACGCGGAGATAATGGGCCGGATAGTCGTAGTGGGCGTGGTGGCGGTACATCGCGTCGGCGAGGGAGCGGCCGCCCCACTCGATGGTCGGCAGCAGGTGGTTCGGCAGGGCGACGACCACGAAGTCGAAGTCGCGCTCGGCCTGCTCGTTGCCGTGCCGCGACAGGATCCGCATGCCGTCCGCCGTCTTCTCGACGCGCAGCACCTGGTGGCGCAGCAGCACCTCGGCGTCGATCCGGCTCGCCAGCTCCTGCGGCAGCCGTTCGATCCCGCCGTCGATGGTGTACAGCTTCATGTAGGCGGGATCGTTCATCAAATAGTTCTGCAGGCCGTAGACGCCGTTCGTTTGATGAGGCTCGGTGGCGAGGTCGCTGTGGACCATCGTCTGCACGAAGCGGCGGACGCGGTCGTCCGTGATATGAGCAAGAACGGATTGGAAGCTGCGCTGGGAGAGCGGGTCGCCTTCGTTCTCCTTCCAGTCGGAGTCGTAGAACTGCCGAGGCGTCATGCACTCGCGTGCGCGGCGGTCGAACTGGTCCAGCTCGCGCAGCGCCGCCGGCCCCCACCCCTCGGCGGCGCCGTCGTGGTTGGCGTGGGGCCGCTGGTTCATGATGACCTTGCAGCCGTCCATCGGCGTGGTCGCCAGGCCGAGTTCGCGGACCAGCTCGCGCAGCGGGTCTTCATCGACGACGGAGTAGTCGTAGAGTTCAGCCGCCCCGGCTTCGTACGACACGGACGCCTGGTCGAAGCGGCTGGTGAGGATCTTCCCCCCCAGGCGCGGACTGGCTTCGAACAGGGTCGTGCGGAACGGCGTGCCGGCGTGCTTCTGCAGGAAGTACGCGGTCATCAGGCCACCCGGCCCTCCGCCGACGATGCCGACCTTCCATGTGCGTGCCATCGACGTGCCTCGATCCGCCGCTGCGGGCGAACGACGGGGATGATTTCCATGCGGGCAGATTTGCGACTTCGTATCGGACAGGCTATGCCGTTCGCCCCGGAATCTCCAATGATAAATGGATGAGAGTCGCGCAGGCACTGCTTTCACCCTCTCCACTTACGGGGAGTGCAAAGCAAGAAAAACGACGAAAGCCCAGGGACAGCGGTCCCTGGGTATGCAAATCCCCAGGGACCACCGTCCCTGGGCTTTCACCACTTCGTTCGTTTCTGACGTGGGATTGGTCCTCAATTTCCAGCATTTCGTACCAGCTTGAACTTCGCCTCGCAGCGATACTCCGGCACGCCATCGACGAAGCGGCTCGAATGAAGCCCGAAAGTTTCAACCGCCACTTCCTTGCCTTGAATCGTTGCGTTCGTCGCCTGGAAATCGGCGATGGCTTCCGCAGGCACGCTCGGCTCGCAGCGGGCCAGCGTGACGTGCGGCGCGTAGCGGCGTGCTTCCGCCTGGAAGCCGACTTCGACAAGCGCCAGCGAGACGGCACGGTGCAGCTCCTTCAAGCTTTCACTTTCTTGAACGCCAGCCCAGAGCGTTGTCGACTGGTCTTTGGAGTGAAAGCTCCCGACCCCTTGGATCGTCAATCCAAAGGGAGGTGCTGCCACCGAATTCAGGGCGGCGATGGTTCGCTCCGTGTCGAATTCACCCAGGTAGTGCAGGGTCAGGTGCATCTGCTCTGGCTCCGTTCGACGAACTCCCTCCATCGCGGGAAGCGCGAGTCGGGACAGCTCCGCCGTCACGGCATCCGGCAGTTCGAGGGCGACGAAAAGTCGTGGCATCGGTTCTCCTTTTTCATTCTGTCCTATCGCGCCGCCATCGTGTTGCCATTCCGTGCGATTTCGCCATGACACGCCGCGCGCCGTCGGATACGATGGTCTCAACCCTCCCGCCTGCGGCTTCTTCCCGCCTCCTGCCTTTTCTCGGAATCGACCAACCTCATGGCTGCGTTCCCCTCGCTTTCGCGGCGGAAGTTTCTTTCGTGGAGCATGGCCGGCGCCCTCGGCTTGTCATTGCCCCAGTGGTTGGCGCTGCAGGCGTCGGCGAACGAGCGCGGCGGCAGGGCCAGGAACGTGCTCGTCATCCTCGAGCAGGGCGGCCTGTCCCACATGGACACCTGGGATCCCAAGCCCGAAGCCCCCGCCGACCACCGCAGCCCGTACCGCCCCATCGCCACCACCGTGCCCGGCATGCGCTTCACGGAACTGATGCCGCGCACCGCGCAGCTCGCCCACAAGTTGTCGGTGGTCCGTTCGATGGTCCACGCACGCGGCGGAGCGAACGACCATCCGCGCGGCACCCGCTACGTCCTGTCGGGCATGCACCCGGCCAACCCGCTCGAATTTCCCGACCTTGGTTCGGTCGCTGTCAACCGCCTGGGGACCGCCAACCGCGCCCTGCCTCCGTACGTCATGGTGCCCGGCAACCACGAGCAAGCCGCTGAAGCTCGCAGCGGCTTCCTCCCCGCTTCGACGCGCCCCTTCAAGACCGGCGGCCGCGACCTGTCCGATCCCGCCTGGCGGGTCGGTGCGCTGCTGCCTCGCGAAGAAAACCAGGGCGCCCGCATCAACACCCGGCAGCACCTGCTGCACCAGGTCGATTCGCACCTGATGGGGGGAGGCCGCATGCCGGTCGCGGGGATCGACAGCTATTTCGAGCAGGCGTTCGCGACGCTGACCAGCCCGGAGGTGACGCGAGCGTTCGACCTGCGCAAC
>JAYSSW010000867.1:0-3066 GCA_043720335.1 Planctomycetia bacterium | reverse complement strand
ACTCGAAGCCCAAGGAGATCGAGAAGTTCATCAAGGAGAACTACGGCCCCTCCTCGCGCGGCATCCTCGACCGCATCAACGAGTTCATGGAGAAGCACGGCCGCAGCAAAGACCTCAGCGTCGAGGAGGTCCAGCGCATCAAGGAGCTGGTCTCCAAGGTCGGCAGCCTCGAGTTCAGCATCCTCGCCAACGAGCAGGACGACAAGGACGCCATCGCGGACATCAAGGATCTCGTCAACAAGGAGACCGAGACCAAGGTGCTCCAGAAGCTCGCCAAGGACGGCCTGCCCCCGCCAGTGCGGCTCGACGCCGAGAAGCAGCCCCTGCGCTACAAGCTCACCCTGGCCAAAGGCGCCAAGAGCACCGTCACCTACCGCTGGGTTGAACTTGGCCCCCAAGAACGGAAATCACTCGACCTCGACAACGCCGCCCGCAACGAGGCCGGCCGCAGCACCGCCTGGCTGAAGGCCAAGGAAAGCCGCGACAAGGCGGTCCAGCTCCCCCAGCGCGGCGGCTTCTCCGCCAGCGAGAAGAACCTGCTCCAGGGCGCCCTCTTCTTCAGCCGTCTCTGCGAGGACCGCAACCTCCCCGACGAGGAGCGCCGCAAGAAGGAGATCGAGTACTTCGTCCTCGTCCGCGACCCCGAGTTCGACCCCGCCAACGACAAGATCCGCACCCCGAAGATCGACGGCAACTACCTCACCAACGCCTACAACGCCCCCGGCTCCGACCTCCGGCCCACCGTCCACTTCGCCTTCAACAACGCCGGCGGCGAACTGTTCGGCCAGCTCACCCGCAAGAACGTCTCCGAAGGCTCCGGCCCCGAAGGCACCCAGAAACGACGCCACCTCGCCATCATCCTCGACGGCCAGGTCATGTCCGCTCCCACCATCAACTCCGAGATCCGCAACCAGGGGCAGATCACCGGCAACTTCACCCAGAAGGAGGTCGACGGCCTCGTCAACATCCTCCGCGCCGGACGCCTCCCCGCCACCCTCAAGCCCCAGCCCGTCAGCGAAAGCACCATCGGCGCCACCCTCGGCGAGGACACCATCCGTTCCGGCGTCTACGCCATCCTCCTCGCCTTCTCCGCCGTCCTCGTCTTCATGTGCGTCTACTACCGCTTCGCCGGCTTCGTCGCCAGCGTCGCCCTGCTCGCCAACCTCCTCCTCACCATCGGCTTCATGGTCGGCGTCCAGGCCACCTTCACCCTCTCCGGACTCGCCGGCATCGTCCTCATGCTCGGCATGGCCGTCGACGCCAACGTCCTCATCTACGAGCGCATGCGCGAGGAACGCGAACGCGGCTGCAGTCTCGCCCAGGCCATCCGCAACGGCTACGACCACGCCCTGCCCACCATCATCGACACCCACCTCTCCAGCATCTTCACCGCCATCGTCCTCTACGTCGTCGGCAACGACAACCTCAAGGGCTTCGGCGTCAGCCTCACCGTCGGCCTCATCATCAGCTTGTTCACCTCGCTGTACATGACCCGCGCCATCTTCGACTTCTTCCTCATCAAGGGCTGGTTCACCCGCTTCGAGCCGATGAAGCTCTTCGCCAAGCCCAGCATCGACTTCATGAGCATCCGCCACCACATGTTCATCGGCACCCTCGTCTTCGCCCTCCTCGGCGCCGCCCTCTTCATTGGCCGGCTCCCCAACGACCTCAACATCGACTTCGTCGGCGGCACCGCCTACGGCGGGCAGCTCAAGGAAGGCATCGACACCGTCGCGATGCGCAAGCTGTTCGACGAGAAGAGCCAGAAGGAACTGCTCGCCGACGCTGAGGTCGCGCCGGTCGAAGGCTCCGAAGGCCGCCGCTTCACCGTAAAGTACCAGGGGGACGCCGCTCCCCGCACCGTCGCCCTCGCCAACGTGCTGGACGGGACGCCCGCCGAACAGGCCGCCCTCGTCAAGAAGCGCGTCGAGGCGCTGCCCGACCCGTCGGTCGAGCTGCTCTACCCCAGCTCCAGCGGCGACACGACCGTCGAGAAGGAGATGGCCGAGGGCCGCAGCCGCCACTTCGTCCTGCGCACCTCCGAGAAGGAGGCCCAGATCGTCCAGACCGTCATCGACCGCCTTCTCCGCTCCGGCGACAAGGAGCTGATGAAGAAGGTCTACATGGTAGCCGAGCCGATCAAGAACCGCGAAGCGCGCCTGCGCTTCTACACTGAGCCGATCGCCGCCGGGACCGACCTCGACAAGATCGAAGAGAGCAGGAAGGCGACCGCGTCGCAGAGCTTCCTCAAGTCGCTGCTGACCCGCGAGCTGCGCAAGGAGTTCGGCCTCGACGACAAGACCCCGCTGCCCTTCAGCTTCGACATCAGCGGCGAAGGGACCAACGACGAGTCGGGCAAATTCAAGAGCCTGAAGCTCACGCTCGGCGTCGAATTGAAGGAGTCGCAGATCCCCAAGGTCGAGAAAGCGCTGCAGACGACGCTGCTCGAGTTCGCCGCCCGCCCCCAGCCCGACCGCCTGGAGAACTTCGACAGCCAGCTCGCCGCCGAGACCCGCTATCGCGCCATGTGGGCCATCATCGCCAGCTGGGCCGCCATCCTCGTCTACCTCTGGTTCCGGTTCGGCAACTGGACCTTCGGCCTCGCCGCCGTCATCTGCCTGGTCCACGACCTGTTCCTCACGCTCGGCGCCATCGCCGCCTGCTACTTCCTGCACGGCACGTTCGTCGGCAACGCGCTGCTGCTCGACGACTTCAAGATCGACTTGCCCGCCGTGGCCGCCCTGCTCACGCTCGTCGGCTACTCGGTCAACGACACCATCGTCGTCTTCGACCGCATCCGCGAGGTCCGAGGCAAGAACCCCGACCTCACCTCGAAGATGATCAACGACTCGGTCAACCAGACCCTCAGCCGCACCGTGCTGGCGTCGTTGACCACCTGGCTCGTCGTCGTCGTCCTCTACATCTTCGGCGGACCCGGCGTCCACCTCTTCGCCTTCGTGATGGTGGTCGGCGTCATCGTCGGCACCTACAGCTCGATCTACATCGCCAGCCCCCTGCTGCTGATGTTCGGCGAAGGCAAGCACGAGGACGCCAAGTCGCTTGTGA
>JAYSSW010000866.1:0-6461 GCA_043720335.1 Planctomycetia bacterium | reverse complement strand
TGATTACGCCCCAGGGCCCGCCAGGGCGAAGCCGCTACTCCGTCGCGGCGACCACGGCGGCAGGCTCAGGCACGGCGACCAGGCGGTCCATCGAGAAGGTCGGCTTCGGCGTGTCCTTGCGGCTCAGCGCCTGCGCGATCAGCCGGAGGATGAAGTCCTTGTGCGGCAGGTTCGCCGAGCCGAGGCAGCCCGCGAAGCCGGCGTGGGCGCTGATCTCCGGGTTCGGGTTGATCTCGAGGATGAACGGCTTGCCCTGCTCGTTGACGCGGAAGTCGACGCGGGCGTAGTCGCGGCAGCCGAGCACGCGGTACGCCTTCTGGGCGATGCGGCCCAGCTTGCGCGACAGGGCGGGCGTGATGTTCGCGGGGTAGACCGGCGGTGTCTTCTCGTAGTCGTCGGTGCCGGGGGTCCACTTGCCGCTGTAGGTGAGGATCGGCCAGTAGCCCTCGCTCACCTCGGGGAAGAGGATCTCCGCCGGCGGCAGGTTCTGCAGCTCGGGCAGTTCGAGCAGGGCGACGTTGAACTCGCGGCCCCGGATGAACTCCTCGACCAGCGCCGGGGCGCCATAGGTGTCGAGGATGTACTGCACGCGCTGCTCCAGCTGGAACTGGTTGGTGCAGACGCTGTCCTGGTCCATGCCGACGCTGGCGTCCTGCTTGGCGGGCTTCACGATGACCGGCCATTCCAGGTCGCACTCGGGGATGGCCGGCCCGTCGATGACGAGGAAGTCGGCGGTCGGCAGCCCGGCACCGCGCAGCAGCAGCTTCGTCGTGTGCTTCGACCGCGCCAGCGTCAGCGCCTGCAGCGGCGAGCCGGTGAAGGGGATCCCCTTCCAGTGCAGCAGCCCCGCGACGTACGACTCGGTCTCGGTGTCGGCGAGGTTGCCTTCGAACAGGTTGAAGACGACGTCGGGCTTGCGTTTCTTCAGCTCGGTCCAGAGCGTGGTCGGATCCTGCCTCAGCCCGAACAGCGACGTGCGGTAGTTGCCCTCAGCCTGCAGCGTCTCCGCCATCTTCTGCGCGATCTCGACGATCGAGTGCTCGGAGTCCGCGTCGGGATGGTTCTCGGGCAACAGGGGCTCGTTGTAGAGGACAAGGACCAAAGGCGCTGCCATGACATACCCCTGGAGAGGCAAGGAACCAACACACGGCCAACTGAAAGATAGCTCATCGTGAGCGGCGCGTTCCGGGTCTGTTTTACGAA
Organism: Planctomycetia bacterium; assembly: GCA_043720335.1. Lineage (GTDB taxonomy): Bacteria > Planctomycetota > Planctomycetia > Gemmatales > Gemmataceae > JAYSSW01. Next base: position 5,258 of record JAYSSW010000866.1, on the reverse strand, counting down.
ATCGGCAGCGTCGCGCGCACGGCCCGCGCAAAAATCCGCACAACGTGAACGGGGGAAGAATCATCAAGCCCCAGGATGAGCGCAGCGATTCCTGGGGGTGAAGCCGTCGCGGGTTCGACCCCACCAATCGCGTTGCTCATGGTGGGGCTTGGCGGCGCTCTCCCCTTCAACTCCCCGCGCGCATGCCGCAGCGGTCGAGCGCGGCGTGGACGATCGCCGTCACCAGCCGCTCGTACGACCAGCCGACCAGGCCCGCCATGATGACGAGGTCGCTGTCGTCGGGGTTCAGGCCCGGCAGCGGGTTCACCTCGAGGAAGTACGGCACGCCGTCGCGCACGCGGAAGTCGATGCGCGACACGTCGCGGCAGCCGAGCGCGCGGAACGCCGTCCGCGCCGACTTCACGACGGCCTGCGTCACCTCGTCGGGCAGCGGCGCGGGGCACTGGTACGTCACCAGCCGGCGGAAGTCGCGCTTGATCTCCAGGCTGTAGATGAACTGCTCGACCTCGAAGTTCGGCACGACGCGCATCACGCCCAGGATGTGCGGGTCCGCGTTGCCGATCATGCCGACCGTCAGTTCGTCGCCGTGGACGTACTCCTCCAGCAAGATCGTTTGCGGCAGGTCGTGGCGCAGCGAATCGACGACGCCGGGCAGCTCCGCCGCCGACTGCACCAGGCATTTGCTGCGGATGCCCTTGCTCGATCCTTCCCACGCTGGCTTGGCGACGAGCGGGAACTTCAGCTGCGGCAGCGGGATGGAATCGATCGGCGCGTCGGCTTCGAGCGCGAAGCTGAACGGGACGGCGACGCCGGCGAGCGCGACGAGCTTCTTGGCGCAGTCCTTGTCGAGCGTGACGGCCATGGTGAACGGGTCGGAGCCGGTGAAGGGGATGCCGAGCATCTCGAGGACGGCGGGGACGCGGGCTTCGCGGGAGCGGCTGACGCCGTGCCCCTCGGCGAAGTTGAAGACGAAGTCGGGCTTCTCGCGCAGCACGTTGACGAGGAACTCGCGGCCGTCGCCGAGCAGCGCCACGACGTGGCCGAGCCCGCGCAGCACGGCGGCGATGGCCTCGATGGTGTGCGGGCTGTCGAACTCCTCGTAGGCGTCGTCGGGCACGCCGGGCCCCTGCGGCTGCGACGCCTTCAAGTCGTAGGTGATGCCGATCTTCATGCGGGGAGTCCTGGGGTGCTGCACGTTGGCGACGCGGTTGCGGCCGAACCGGCTACTCGGCCCGCTCGCCTTGCAGGCCGAGTTCATCGAGCGACTTCGCGCGAAGGATCGACTTGCCGAGCGCACGAAGCTCGTCGAAATCGAGTTCGTTCAATCGTTCAAGGGCTGCAAGCGGCAACGGCCCGAAACACTCTTCGAGCTGCTCTTTGAGCAGATCTCGTCGGCCTTGCAGATCGCCCTTGATCACGCCTTTTTCAAACCACGTCGTGTTCATCGGCTTGAGTCCTTCAGATGGGGTGCCGGAGGCGATGCGCTCGAACTCACTACTCAGCTGGCTCGTCTTCCAAGCCAAGGTCGCCGAGGGATTTCGCTTCAAGGATCAACTCGCCGAGTTTGTCCAGGTCTTCCGGGTTCAGTTCGTTCAGGCGATCCGTCACGGCAACCGTGAGCGGACCAAAACGAATGGCAAGCTGCTTCAGAAGAAACCGCTTGCGCTCCTCAATGACGCCCTTGATCACGCCTTTTTCAAACCACGTCGTGTTCATCGGCTTGAGTCCTTCAGATGGGGTGCCGGAGGCGATGCGCTCGAACTCGGCCTGCTGTTCCTCGTCGAGCGGCAGGTACGCCTGCACGCACTCGCTCAGCAGGAAGCGCTGCTGCTCGCCGAGCGGGGCGTCGACGAGCCGGCGGAGCGCCTCCATGCCGAGCCAGGCTGTCTGCTCCGGCGTGATCTTCATCAGCGCGGACAGCGCCACGCCGAGCCAGTTGTCGCCCTGCATGTATTCTATCGCGTCGAGGGCCGGCAGGCCGACGTACAAGTACTGGAATCGGATCGTTTCCAGGTCCCAGAACTCCTCGCGGTAGTGGTCGATGCCGATCCCCTCCAGGCCGACCTTCAGGAACAGCACGATCGGCAGGACCGGCAGCTGGTGCCTGCGCCGCAGGTCGAGGTAGGCGTGCGCCATCCGCCAGCGCAGCGTCGTCGCCTTGTCGGGCGACTCGATCTCGATGTGCACCAGCGCCAACAACTGCTCCGGCTCGCCAGGCCGCTGTCCCGGGACTGGCTCGCGCGTCGCCAGCCGCGCCACGAGGTCGAGGACCGTGCGCGGGCCGTCGGGCGGGTCGGGGAGCATCTCCTTGTCGAGCCATTCGACGTGCTCGGTGTCGAGCCGGGCGGCCCAGTCGGCGAAGAACAGCCGCAGGAAGTCGCCGAAGAACTCACGGATGAGCGTCTTGAAGCGCTGGTCGTGGTCCTGCATGGGCGATGCCTCCGATGCCATTGCTTTTTCTCGCCTCCGGCGAACGGCCTGCGTAGGCTGGCTGGTGGAGTTTGCAACCGCTGCATGGTTCCACCAGCCAGCTTGCGCAGGCCGTTCGCCGGATGAGTCGCGACCGTCTCGTAGTTCCGCCGTTCCGCCGCTTCCGACCGGTCGCGGTTCCTGCGCCTGCGGCTTCGTGTTGGGAAAAGCAAAACCCCAGGGGGAAAAGCTCCCTGGGGTTTGGATGTTTGCAGGACCACGCGGGCGGGGTCAGCGGTCGCTCACGACGGGCAGCGACGCGAGGAAGCCGTTGACCTTGCCGTTGACGTGGTGGCCGTTCGTGTGGCCGTTGGGGGCGCCGTTCACCGGGTGGGCGGCGTGCACGCCGCTGGTCGTTTCCGGCTCGTGCGACTCGTCGCCGCAGCAGCTGCTGCTGCGGACCTCCTCAGCGGCCGCCTGCTCGCGGAGCTTGCGGCGGACCATGCGCTCGGTGTTCTCGGGCATCAGGACGGTGCGGGTCCCTTGAATCAGCTGGCTGACACCGCGGTTCAACGTGGGACGGACCGTGCTGGGCTTGTCCTCGGCCTGGTAGCGGACGAGCATGCCTTCGAAGTTGCGCAGGATGACGCAGTCGTCGGAAGCGGAGACGAGGTAGTTCGGCATGAGCGGGATCTTGCCGCCGCCGTGCGGGCTGTCGACGACGTAGGTCGGGACCGCCAGCCCGGACATGTGGCCGCGAAGCCCTTCCATGATCTCAAGCCCCTTCCACACGGAGGTGCGGAAGTGGCCCGCTCCGGTGACGGGGTCGCAGTGGAACAGGTAGTACGGGCGGATCTTCACCCGCAGCAGGGCGCGCATCAGCTTGCGCATCGTTTCGAGGTCGTCGTTGACCCCCTTCATCAGCACCGTGTGGTTGTTGAGGGGCATGCCAGCGCGGAGCAGCGACTTGCAAACCCTGGCAACTTCCGGCGTGATCTCGCGCGGGTGGTTGAAGTGCGTCTGGATCCAGACCTTCTCGGCGTCGGCCAGGATGTCGATCGTCTCCTGGTCGTACAGCCTCTGGGGCAGCGTGGTCGGCACGCGGGTGCCGATGCGGATCACGTCGACATGGGGGATGTCCCGCAGGCCGTGCAGGAAGAACTTCAGCTTGGCCGGGGGGAGCGTCAACGGGTCGCCGCCGGAAACGATGACGTCGCGGATCTCGGAGTGGGCGCGGATGTAATCGAGCATGCGCTCGTCGTCGCGGCTGATGGCGTCCCAGCCTCCGCGGACCATCGTCGCCCGCTTGCGCGTGCAGAAGCGGCAGTACATCGTGCAGACGTGCGTCGTCACCATCAGGCAGCGGTCGGGGTAGCGGTGCGTGATGCCCGGCACCGGCGAGTCCTTGTCCTCCTCGAGCGGGTCCTCCAGCTCGAACGACGAGTTCGCCTCCAGCGGGGAGGTCACGGACTGCAGGCGGATCGGATCGTTGGGATTGTTGCAGTCGATGAGCGAGAAGTAGTACGGCGGGATGGCGAGCTTGTACTCGGCTTCCAGCGCGCCGATGGCTTCGAGCTCCTCGGGGGAGAAGGGGATCAGGTTGCGGAGCTGCCTGACCGAGCGGATGGCGTTCTGGGACTGCCACCGCCAATCGTCCCACTGCTTGTCGGGGACGTCGCGCCAGAGCGGGTGACGCTGGGGTTTGCCGGGAGGCTCTTCCTCGTCGAACCCGCGATCTTTCGTCGCGTGGTCCGGAGCATGCAGCCCGGTCCGCTCTTCGGTTTCGTTCATAAAGAACAGTGACCTCCAACAAGACTCGGATGTCGACTCAGTGCTGCGGATCTTGCGTTGACGGATCGGGGTTCGCGTGCATGTTGCAGCTGCACTCACGCCATAAACAAAGGATACTATCTTCGTGTGCGCAAAATACAAGGCCGACATCGCTTGAATCGCCGGGCAAAATCCATTTTGTTGGAAATATCCCAGCGATCTCGCCTTGTTCGCCCCTCACGAATCCTTCGAGCGCGGGAAAGCACGCTTGCAGCTGCAACCGCGTTTTTGCAGATGGCTTCCTCGTCCATCGGTTCGACCTCGTCCGCCTCTTGAGCAAAAAGGGAACGCATGGCCGATACGTCACCGCTTGCCCGCGACAGTCGTGATGCTCGCGCTGCGCGCGCTGCGCGCACCTTCGCGCTGATCCCCGCCGCGGGACGAAGCCGGCGCATGGGAGCGCCGAAGCTGCTGCTGCCCGTCGGCGCGCGCTGCGTGATCGAATGGGTGCTGCACGCGCTGCGCGAGTCGGGCGTCACGCGCACGCTGGTCGTGGCCGCGCCGCGCGACGACGAGTTGGCGCGCCTCGCCGAGCGCGCCGGTGCGATCACACTGCGACTGGAAGCCGACACGCCCGACATGCAAGCGACCTGCCAGCACGGCCTGCGCTGGCTGCGCGACGCCTTCGCGCCGACCGACGACGACGCCTGGCTGCTGTGCCCCGCCGACCACCCGACGCTCGATGCGCGGGTCGCACGGGCCGTGCGCGAAGCGGGCGAGGCGTCGCCGGCGCATTCCATCGTCGTGCCGACCTTCGAGGGCAAGCGGGGCCATCCGACCTGGATGCGCTGGCGCCACGCCGACGCGGTGCTGGCGCTTCCGCCCGACACCGGCGTCAACGTCCACCTGCGCCGCCACCGCGACGAGACCCTGGAGCTTGCCTGGCCCGATGGCGCCATCCTCCGCGACCTCGACACGCCGGACGACTACGCGCGGCTGCTGCGCGACGTGGGGGCATCGTGATTGGATTCCTCCCACGACCGGAATCAGCATCTCACGGAAAGCCCAGGGCTGCTGCC
>JAYSSW010000865.1:0-3071 GCA_043720335.1 Planctomycetia bacterium | reverse complement strand
TGCTGAAGCCGTTCATGACGCTGTTGACCACGATGAGCGTGGCCACGCCCAGCATCACGCTGATGATGCAAGCGAAGGCGAGCCAGCGGGTCTTGAGGTAGCGCCAGCAAAGAAGGAACTGGTACATGGGTCACGTCCTTGTGGGGGCGGCGTCCGCAGGTCATTTCTCCGGTCGCAGCAGCGGGAACAGGATCACGTCGCGGATCGTCTCGGTGTTGGTGAGCAGCATGACGAGCCGGTCGATGCCGACGCCCAGCCCGCCGGCGGGGGGCATGCCGTGCCGCAGCGCATGGACGAAGTCCTCGTCCATGTTGGCCATCGAATCCTCGGCGGCGAGGCCGACAAGCTGCTGCCGGAACGTCTGCTCCTGCGTCACGGGGTCGTTGAGCTCGGTGTAAGCGTTGGCGACTTCCATCCCCAGCACGTACATCTCGAACCGTTCCGCGATCGTCTTGCTACCGGCCTTCCGCTTCGTCAGGGGGCAAAGCTCCGCCGGGTAGTCGTACACGAAGACCGGCTTGCTGAACTCGGCGAGTTTCGGCTCCACCATCGTCTCGAACAGCTCATGGACGATCACGCTGGCGTCCTTGAGGACTTCCGTTTTGACCGCTTCGGTCCCCTTCGCCGGCGCGTGGTGGACCTTGATCCCCTTGCTCTTCGCGACTTCCACCATGCCGTCGAGGTCGTCCATCGCGACGCCGACGTGTTCAAGGAACAGGTCGGCGTACTTCATGCGAGGCCAGGGGGGCGCGAAGTCGATGGTGCGGTCGCCGAACGGGCGGACGCGCGTGTCGCTGATCGCATCGACGCAGGCGACGATCAAGCCTTCGGTCAGCTCCATCATCGTCTCGTAGTTGCCGTACGCCTGGTACAGCTCCATCATGGTGAATTCGGGGTTGTGCTTCTTGCTGATGCCTTCGTTGCGGAAGACGCGGCCGATCTCGTAGACCTTCTCGATGCCGCCGACCAGCAGCCGCTTGAGATGCAATTCGAGGGCGATGCGCAGGAACAGCTTGCTGTCGAGCGCGTTGTGGTGCGTGACGAAGGGCCGCGCCGCCGCCCCGCCGGCGATGGCGTGCAGCGTCGGCGTCTCGACTTCGCAGTAGCCTCGCTCGTCGAGGAACGAGCGGATGCAGCGGATGATCTTCACGCGCTGCAGGGCGCGTTCAAGCGTGATCGGGTTGTAGACGAGGTCGAGGTAGCGGTGGCGCAGGCGGAACTCCATGTCGGCCATGCCGCTCCACTTGTCGGGGTGGGGCTGCAGCGACTTGGAGAGGATCTGCACGCTTTCGACGAAGATGGTGATCTCGCCGGTGCGGGTGCGGCCGAGCGTCCCTTCGACGCCGAGCAGGTCGCCGAGGTCGAGTTCCTGCACGAGCTTCCAGCCTGTCTCGCCGACCTGCTTCTGGCCGAGGAAAAGCTGCACGCGGCTCGACAGCGTCTCGTAGCTTTCGGGCGCTTCGCCGCGCGCACCGACCGTTTCGCGGGTCGTTCGCTTGCCGGACCAGTCGAGGATTTCGAGGAAGTGGACCTTCCCGCCGATGCGCCGGCTGACGATGCGGCCTGCGGCGCGCACGCGCGGACGCTCGCCTTCGGGCTTGTCGGCGTCGAGGGCGCGGATCGCTTCGATCGGCTGGTGCCCGTCGAAACGGCCGCCCCACGGGTCGATGCCCAGTTGCTCGATGTTGCGCAGCTTGTCGAGCCGGCTGCTCTCGAAGACGTTTTCTTGCGACTCGGACACGGCGATTCAACTTTCAGGGTTGGGAAGGATCTTCAAGGTGCGGCCCCAGGATGAATGGTGGATTCTAGCCAGTTGCCTCATCCTGTCAATCGCAGCGGGCGACGGGCCAGCGTCCCCGTTTAGCGCCCGCACAAACATGGCGTGCAAGGTATCCCTTCGCCTGCTCGTGTCCACGCGGCGACGATTCTCATCCCGCCTGGACGCGCGGGCGCTAAACGGGGAACGCCGCCCGCTCCACGCAGCGACGCGATTTCGGCACGGAATTGCTTGCACGCGAAACAGAAGATGATTACGATAGGGTCACGTTGGAGAATGGTCTTTTCTAGCGTCTTTGGGCACTCAATACCATCTCTATGGCGTCTGGGTGATAGACAAGCGGTGCGACATTTCGCTTGATCGCAAGGTCGATCAGTTCTTTTGCAGACTTCTTGTCCCCCCTCTCTACGTCAAGATCAATCACTCGACCATATACGGGAGCAGCATCCTTCTTGCCCAAGGATGCAATTTTTGATTTTACTGCAAGTACGCATTTGTACTTTTCAACGGCTGCTGCCTTGTCGCCCGCGTTCCACAGATTATCTGCTTCGACTACTTCCTGCTTCGTGGCCGACTTCACCTGTACAAAAACAAGTCCCGTCCCGCAGCATAGCAACAGAATGCCCAGGAAACCAAAACCAACGACGGCAGTAATGATCTTTGCCACTGGTTTCTGGCCTTTGAACCAGAATCGATGCGAGAGGTACCAGAATCGCAATGAGAATGACGAGGCTCGGCGAAGTAATTTGTCGGGGATGCGAGTCATGAGCGGGTCCAAGACTTTTGCACAGGCCTTGCTCGATTTTGCCATTTGAAGTGCCTTTTTTAAGTCGAGAGCCGCTTCGCCCTGCCGTCCCTCCTTCCAATTATCAAGAGATGACTCGACTAATTGCAACACTGCGTCCGTGAATGGGCTGATTGGTGCGTGGACTGGACCATCGTCTCCGCTAAACCATGCGGTGAACGCCTTGCCATCAAGCGAGTATTCGAGGCGGTAGACATTGGCTCGTTCGATCAACAGCTGGTTTCCAATAATACGGTAGGCTTCGTTAGCTTGCGCCCGCACACGATCCCTGACGGCTCGCACATCTGCGTCTAGGCCATGAAGCCCGCTATCGAGTAAGGTGTCGATGTCGCCATGAAGACTCGATCTGCTGAAGGATTTCTTAAAATCGATTTCGTCCAGTTTCTTTACGCATATTACGCCGGCTTGAAATCTGCTCTATAATGCTATTATGGTCCACATCGCCCGACAACTCCTTCGCCCTATTGGAGGCGAGTCATGCCGATCTCA
>JAYSSW010000864.1:0-6462 GCA_043720335.1 Planctomycetia bacterium | reverse complement strand
ACCCGATCGGCGCGTCGGGCGCCCGCGTCCTCGTCACGCTGCTGCACGCCCTCGCCCAGACCGGCGGCAAGCGCGGCCTCGCCTCGCTCTGCCTCGGCGGCGGCAACGCGGTCGCCCTCGTCGTCGAACGTGTTTGATTCGGAGACCACCGCGATGCGTGTGTTGGCCATCGGCGACATCCACGGCTGCCTGCAGGCGTTCGACCGCGTCCTCGGCCTGGCCCAGCTGCAGCCCGACGACCTCCTCGTCACGCTCGGCGACTACGTCGATCGCGGCCCTGAATCGTGCGGCGTCCTCGACCGTCTCATCGAGCTGCGCTTCCGCTGCAACCTTGTCCCGCTGCTCGGCAACCACGACCAGATGATGCTCGACGCCCGCAACGGCCCCGAACCGCTCAAGGAATGGCTCCACTGCGGCGGCAGGCAGGCCCTCCGCTCCTACAGCGACCACCCCGTTGCCATCTCGCTCGAAGACGTGCCGGCCCGGCATTGGCATTTCCTGGAGAACGACTGCGTCAAACACCTCGAAACCGACTCGCATCTTTTCGTCCACGCCAATCTCTACCCCGACATGCCGATGGACCAGCAGCCCGATTTCATGCTGCTGTGGGAGCGGCTGATCGCCGAGGAGAGCAGGCCGCACGACAGCGGCAAGACGATGGTGTGCGGCCACACGCAGCAGCGCTCCGGCCTGCCCCTCAACCTGGGGCACGCCGTCTGCATCGACACCCACGCCTGCGGCGACGGCTGGCTCACCTGCCTCGACGTGGCCACCGGCCGGTACTGGCAGGCCAGGCAGTCCGGCGAAACCCGCGCCGGCGACCTTGACGCGCCTGCCGTGCCTGAGCCAGAATGGGACGATTGAAACCAGCGGGAGAAGTTGCAATGTCCACGATCGTCACGAAGCCGACACCGCCCGATACCGTCGTTCCTCCCTCAGTCCCATTGCTTCAACCAGGCGATCACTTGTCGCGTGACGAGTTTGAACGGCGTTATGAGCAAATGCGGGACGTTAAAAAGGCGGAGCTCATCGAAGGGGTTGTCTACATGCCTTCACCCGTCCGATTTCGTCACCATAGCCAGCCCCATTTCGACCTGATTACTTGGCTGGGCTTCTACGCGGCATTCACGCAAGGCACTGGCCGGGGCGACAACGGGACCATTCGCCTCGATCTCGACAACGAACCGCAGCCCGACGCGTTTCTATTGCTGATGCCGGAATATGGCGGACAGGCGAAGATCGACGAGGACGACTACATCCGCGGAGCGCCGGAGTTGGTCGCGGAAGTGGCGGCGAGCACGGCCAGCTACGACCTGCACAACAAGCTTCGCGCGTACCGTCGCAACGGCGTGATCGAATACGTCGTTTGGCGCGTGGACGACAGCGCCGTCGATTGGTTCGTGCTGGAGGACGGCGAGTACGCGCGCTTGATTCCCGACGCCGCCGGCGTGCTGCGCAGCCGCTGCTTCCCCGGCCTGTGGCTCGACGTGCCCGCGCTGCTCGCCGGCCGGCTCGCCCAGGTCTTCGCCGCCGTGCAGCAAGGCGTCGCGTCGCCGGAACATGAAACCTTCGTGCAATCGCTGGCGCAACGGCAAGCGACATCCTGAACTTCACGAGCTACGCCCATGACCCGCAAAAATCGCTGGCGACTGGTTGTGTACACGCCGCTTGTTGCGGTGGTGGCGTTCGTTTTGATGCACCCGTACTTCCGCCAGCAGCTGTTTGGGCCGAAGATCAAGGGCGAGCCTTTCTGGGCCTGGCAGCAGGAGTTCCGCGCGGAAAGGGTGACGGAGGAGCCTGACACGCTCTGGAAAAAGATGTTGGGATGGGTCGGCGCCAACGACAAGACGGTTCGGTGGATCGGCTATTTCCCGGCCAACGATCCCGAGATGCTGCCCGTGCTCCTTTCGCTGGTTGACGACCCTTCCAGTTCGGTCCGACTAGGAGTTGCCCATCGTCTGAAAAAATCGCCAAGCGACAGCAGAGTTATCGACGCGCTGGTGCAATTGACGAGGGATCGCGACCATTGGATTCGCGGACTGTCAGCGGTTGCTTTGGGCGAGCATGGCGACAAAGCGCTGTCCGCGCTGCCCCGCCTGCGCGAAATGCTGCACGACGAGCATGCGGTCGCTGTCACGCACGCTGCAGTGGCGATCAACTCTTTGAGCGGCTACGATGCGACCGCGATCGCAGCGCTGGAACTCGAGGTGCGGTCGGGCAAAGACCCTTCCTATCGTGGTACAGCACTTTGGTGCATCGCCATCATGGGTCGGGACTCGGAGCGCGAGTTCAACACGATCCTCTGGCACAGCCGCAATGACTCCTCGGGCTTTCGAGGTTTCTCCCTGAATTGCCTTGGGCACTTTGGCAAGAAGGCACTGCCGCACCTGCTGCCGTATCTGGACGACCCCGCCGCCAATCTTCGCCGTGGAGCTTTGGACGGAATCGCCATGCTCGGCGACAAGGCGGCGGAGACGGTCCCGCGACTCGTCGAAATCGAGAAGAGCGATTCTGACGCCTACGTTCGCTTGGCCGCCCGGCGAGCGCTGCAAGCGATCGATCCAAACCGAGTTTTCGAGTGAGCAACATGACCCCGAAGAATCGCTGGCGAATGCTGCTGTACGCTCCGCTGGTCGCGGTGGTGCTGTTCTTCCTCATGCACCCGTACTTCCGTCAGATGGTGTTCGGCCCGAAGATCAAAGGCGAGCCGCTCTGGGTTTGGCAGCAGGAGTTCCGCGCAAGGGCGGGCGACGACGCGCCGCCGGGAATCTGGTCGAAGGTGTGCCGCTTCCTTGGCGTGTCGGACCGGCGTGCGACGATGGTCGGCAGCTTCCCGGACAACGATGAAGCCATGCGTCCGGTGCTGATGTCGTTGATCGACGATCCATCCAGCCTGGTTCGCAGTGGCGCGTTGTCTCGGTTGTCTTGGTTGAAATACTCCGAGGAGACGGTCGAGGCGTTGCGAAGAGCCACCAAGGATCCGCACAAGGACGTGCGCGCGAGCGCGGTCTTTGGACTGTGCAGGATCGCCGACGAAGCGAAATTCGACTTGACGTGTCTGCGCGATTTGTTGAACGATCCTGAGGAGTTGATCCAAGTTCAAGCAGGCAGCACCATTCTCAAGCTGGTTCGGGACGACGAACAGGCCGTCGCGGCGCTGACCTCGGTTTTTGACAAAAGCACGATCCATCACCATCGCTGGACCGCGATCGCGTCCTTGGCGGAGAATGGCAGCGGAAGCGAGCCGATGTTCCAACGAATCCTCGATCTCAGCCGCAACGAGCCGATTGAAAGGACACGATACAGTTGCGTGGGACTGCTTGGCGTGTTCGGCAGGAAGGCGCTCCCTGCCGTCTCGGCGTTCCTGGATCACCCGCACGAAGCGGCACGATGGCAAGCGATCAACGCCGCCAAAGGGTTGAAAGTGGAAGCGGCCGAATTGGTCCCGAAAATCGTGCTGCTTTCAACCAACGATCCCGACGAGTGGAACCGTACTGCCGCAGTCGAAGCCTTGCACGCGATCGACCCGAAGCGATTCCCGAAAACGCCGCCAGCGAATCTTGAACCTTAGACCGTCACGCGAGATTGACATGACCCCGAAGAACCGTTGGCGAATGCTGCTGTACGCTCCACTGGTCGCGGTGGTGCTGTTCTTATTCATGCACCCGTATTTTCGGCAACGCATGTTCGGGCCGAGGATCAAGGGGGAGCCGCTGTGGATCTGGCAGCAGGAGCTGCGCGCCCAGGTGGCGCAGGCGCCGCCGCCGACGTTCTGGAACAAGGCGCTCGCGTTCGTCGGATTCAAGGGGCAGGCGGTCGGCTGGATCGGCGCCTTTCCGCGCAACGACCCGGAGATGCTGCCGGTGCTGCTGTCGCTGGCCGACGACTCGTCGGAGCATGTCCGCCGCCGCGTGGCCGAAACGCTGATGTCGATGCCGGGCGACGAGAAGGTGATCGACGCACTGATGCGGCTGACGCAGGACCGCGAGACGGGGGTGCGCTACGGCGCCGCGAACTCGCTGGGAAGACACGGCAAGAAAGCGGAAGCCGCGCTCCCCTTGCTGCGCGAGATGCTGAAGGACACGTCGCCCGACGCGCGACTGACGGCCGCGCAGGCGATCGGCGCCATCAAGGGCTACGACGACGCTGTGGTGGCGATGCTGAACGACGAGTTGCGAAACTCCACCAACCGCGGACACCGCATGCAAGCGTCGTGGTGCCTGGTGTCGGTGGGCAAGGAATCCGACGAGGTATTCAAATCGATCGTCGAGCTTTGCCACAGCGACTCCGACTTCCGCAATCGCTGCAATTGCGTGAGCCTCCTTGGGCACTTCGGCAAGAAAGCGATGACAGTGGTGCTGCCCTACCTCGACGACGTCAGTCGGGACCTGCGCTACAGCGCGGTCAGCGCGATTCAGTTGATCGGCGCCGATGCGAGCGACGCCGTTCCGCGATTGCTGCAGTTGCAGCAAAGGGAAACCGACGCCTTCCTGTTGCACACGATCCAGGGCGTTCTGCACGGCATCGACCCGAAGCGGTTCCCGGCGCCGCCCTCGTGGTCGTGAATCGCGTATCCTGAACAACCATCCGCTCGCCGTTTGTCGCCGAGTTGTTGAAAAAAAACTTCACGCAAGTGCCGCCCATGAAACGCAAGAAACTTTGGCTGTCACTGCTGCTCGCGCTTCCGTTGATTGCGATGGCGACGTTCGTGCTGTCGCATCCTCACGTTCAGCAGACGCTGTTCGGCCCGCGCATCAAGGGGCAGCCGCTGTTCGTCTGGCAGGAGCAGTTCCGCGCGGAGGTGATCGCCGTCCCGCCGCCCAGGACGCTGCTCGACAAAGTGGTCGCCTACTTCGCCGCGAAGCGCGCGGAGGGCCGCGACCACGGCGCATTCCTGCGTGACGATCCGGAAATGATCCCCGTGCTGCTTTCGCTGGCGGACGACCCCGAGAAGAGCGTGCGCATCCGTGTCGCGATCCTGCTGATGTCAGGGGAATGCGATGAAAGAGTCGTCAGCGTGCTGGTGAAGCTGTCGAAGGACTCCGATGGGAGGATTCGCCACGCCGCCACGAGTTCGCTAGTCGAGCACGGCAAGAAAGCGGCAACTGCACTGCCGAGAGTTCGCGAATTGTTGAAGGACGAGAACAGCGAAATCAAAATGTACGCTGCCATCGGGATTACCAGGATGATCGGCTTCGACAAGGAGGCCGTCGGCATGCTGCTCGAAATGACGGGCATCTTCGACAAGGATGTGCCAGGGCAACTTGGGATTTCAAGGCTGATCGAGGTGGGCAAGCAATCCGATGAGATTCTCTCTGCGGTCGTGGATCTCTGCTTCAATGACCCACACACTAAACATGGCGGAATGTGCGTCCGCTTGCTGGGCGGCTTCGGAGCCAAAGCGCTGCCGGTGCTGTTGCCGCTGCTCGACCATCCGGTGCCTGCGATGCGGCGAAACGCAATGGTCGCCCTCGATGAGATCGGTCCCGCGGCGATGGCCGCGATCCCCAAGCTGCTTGAGCTGCTGACCCTGGAGACCGACCCCGACAACCGCGAACGGATCGGCATCACCCTTCGCCGCATCGACCCGAAGCGTTTCGCGAAGCTGGCTCAGCCGTGACGCCCCACTTGTCGAGGATTCAACATGACCCGCAAGCGATTCTTAATGATGCTGCTCGGCGCCACGGCTTCGGCGGCGGTCCTGTTCGTGCTGCTGCATCCCTACTCGCGGCAGACGGTGTTCGGGCCTCGGGTCAATGGCCGACCGCTCTGCCATTGGCAGGACGAGATACGCAACGACGTCCTGCCCAACCCGCGTCCGACCTGGTGGCGCAAAGCCTTCGGCCTTCGCCACGCGGAGCAGCCAAGGATGCCGTTCCCCTATGGCGATCCCGCGATGCTGCCCGTGTTGCTGTCACTGGTCGATGATCCATCCCCGCTCGTCAGAAGTTGTGTTGCGACGACTACGAAACTGCACGAGTGCGATTCAAAAGTGGTCGATGCGCTGGTGGAGCTGTCCAAGGACCGGGATCCCTCCGTTCGCGTGAGAGCCCTCAGCAGTTTGATCTGGCACCGCAGGAACGCCGCCGCCGCTCTTCCGCGCGTCCGCGAGATGCTCGGCGATGAGAACGCGGAGGTGAAGCTCCACGCCGCTGGCGCTGTCTGCGGGCTGGCTGGCGCCAGCGGCCCGTCACTCCAGCTTCTTTGCGACACGATGCGAACCGCCACGGACGACACGCGGCGCCGCCTTGCCGCGCATCTTGCCGTCGATGTTGCCAACGATTCGGAAAAGGCGTTCGCCTTGTTCGTCGAGCTAGGCGGCAGCGACTCCGATCGCTCGTTCCGCTACACCTGTACCGGGCTTCTGTCCCACTTCGGCGCCAAGGCGGTTCCGGTGCTCCTTGCCAGGCTCGGCGACGCCTACACGGTGGTGAGAATGAGCGCTGTCGGCGCGGTCGAGGA
>JAYSSW010000863.1:0-6470 GCA_043720335.1 Planctomycetia bacterium | reverse complement strand
CGCAGCAAGACGCACCTCGTCGAGATCGACCTGCTGCGCGCGGGCAAGCACACGACCGCCGTGCCGCTCAAGGAGGCGCTGAAGCGAACCGGGCTGTTCGACTACCACGCCTGCTGCCACCGTTTCGACCGCCGCGAGGACTACTTCGTCTACCCGATCCTCCTGCCCGAACGCCTGCCGACGCTCGCGGTCCCGCTGCTGCCCGCCGATGGCGAAGTCGTGGTCGATCTGCAAGCGGTCTTCGAGCGGGCCTACGAAGTCGGCCCATACGCCCGCGTCATCGACTATGCCCACGACGCAGTGACACCGCCACTGTCACCGGAACGGGACGCCTGGCTGCGCGGATTGCTCGCGTGAATTGCTCAGTACGGCATCAGGATTTCCTGCGTCGGGACGCCCGTAAGATCCTCGAAGCCGCCGGCGATCACCAGGTCGGCCAGGTCGTTCACGTCGCGGAAGTAGCGGTCGGTCGGGCGCTCGCCGGTCAGCTTGCGGCGCAGGTTCTGGCACAGGATGTCGGCCGACGCGATCGCCACCTCCTTCTTCTGCTGGTGCGCCCACATCAGCGTCACCAGCATCACGATCACGTCCTGCACGCGCTGCGACAGGTCCGACATGCGGCACTGGCGGTCGGCCAGCTTCAACTGGTGCTTGCTCATCGCCCGGCTCAGCTCTTTCGCCTGGATCTGGCACTGGTCCTGCACGAAAGTCAAGTGATGCGCCAGCTTCGGGTGCAGCCCCGGCACCGTGGCGCGGTCGCGCCCCTGGAAACGGCGGCCCGTGTCCCACTTCGCGTAGCTCCACAGCTCGCCACGCAGCTTCCACAGGTGGACCGGGTTCCACGGCTTGAAGTCCTTGATCTGGTGCTTCTGCAGCGCCTTGCCGATCGGCTCGAAGTACGCCTTGCCGTGCTCCTTGATGAGCGACTTGAAGAACGCCATGCTAAGCATCTCGCCTTCGCCCTCGTAGATGCAGGGGGCGAGGTACTCGTGGACGTGGTCGCCGAACAGGTGGCCGTGCAGGAACGAGCGGCCGCCGTGCGTCTTCATGAACAGCTCGATGGCGGCTTCCTTCTGCGCCTCGCTGCCGAAGATCTTGGCGATGATGCACTCCAGTTCGCCGCGGTAGCCCTGGTCGAGCAGACACGACCCCCAGGCCACCAATGCGTCGGCCCCGGCGATCAGCGCGCACAGCCGGGCGATGCGCCGCTTCACCAGTTCGCGTACTTTGATGGGTTGGCCGTAGGTGCGGCGGAACGACGACCACGGCATCAGGTTGGCGAGGAAGACGCGCATGCCCGCCGACGCCGACGCGCACAGCGACAGCCGGCCCAGGTTCAGCCCGTGGTAGGCGATGGTCAGGCCATCGCCGTTCTTCGCGACCAGCAGGTTCTCCTTCGGCACGCGGAAACGGTTGAACTTCAGGCCGACGTTGTACGCCTGCTTCAGCGCGTAAAGCCCATATCGCACGATCTGGAACTGCTCGTTCTCGTGGTCGGGCAGTTCGGCGATCAGCACCGCCGGCTTGCCGTCGATGACCGCGACGAGGCCGATCAGTCGCCCCGGCCCCGCGTTCGTGATGAACAACTTCTCGCCCGTGACTTCGTAATGGTCACCCACCAACGTCGCCGTGGTGCGCAGCGCGGTGAGGTCGGACCCGGCGCCCGGCTCGGTGAGGGCGAACGCGGAGATGCGCTCGCCGCGCGCGAGGACGGGGAGCAGCCGGGCCTTCTGCTCGGCGCTGCCGAAGGTGCGGATCGGATCGACGGCGCCGATGCAGCCGTGAACCGACGCGAGCGCAGCCGTGATCGAGTCGAGCATCCCCATCTTCGTGAGGAACTGCGAGAAGCGAGCGAACGGAGCCCCCTGCCCGCCATGCTCGCGGTCGATGAGCATGCCCCAGTAGCCCGCCTCGCCGAGATCGCGGATCGTGTCGTCGGAGAGCTTCTTGTCGTGGTTGTACAGCGTCCCCGCCGCGCGGCGCCGGCGGATCACGTCGAGCGACTTCTGCATCGCAGCATCACAGGGAGCAGAAGCGGCGAGTGGCGCGGCCTGGAACAATTCGAGGGGAACGACGCCGTCCCAGATCGCTTTGTGGATGGGGCTGTTGGCGGTCTGGAACTTGAACATCCGCTCGACTTGGTCGTCCGCCTTGTCGACCGCGCCCATGCGGCTGGCCTCCTCCTCGCTCTTGCCCCCCATGCGCAGGGCGGTCTCGGCGAAGCTGGGCTGGTCGCGTTCCGTCGTGGCGGGGTCCATGTCGGCCTCGATGAAATGACGGCGTGGATTCGTGTACGATGGCATTGTATACTTTGCGCGGTCGAGAATGAGCCATCGATGAACTGCACTAACCCTGAGCGCAAGCGAGGGGATCACATGGCTTCACGCGGAATGAACCAACCTTTTCCGCAGGCATGGTTCGCTGCGATCCCCTCGCTTGCGCTCAGGATTAGTGCAGTATTAGGCCGTTTCATTCCTGACCGCGCCATGTGTAACGATGTGCGCATCCCGGCGCCTTCCGGCGCCTTCCGAAAACCTGCACGAGACCAGCACAATGGCGAAGTGCGACCAGGGCTACCTGTGCGACGTGTGCGGCGACGACGTGGCGGCCATCACCGAGTCGGACCTGTACCTGCGCTACGTGCTGGGCGAGGTGCCGCCGCTGGAGCTGCCGAAGCTGCCGGAACGCCACATCCGCTGCAATTCTTCGACGGCGCAGTACATCATCGACCCAACGTTCGAGCCGGTGCTCTGCGAGGGGATGTTCGCGAAGGAGCATCTCGACGCCGACTTCGTGCGCGAGCAGGAAGCCCGCGTCACCCGCGCCTGGCAACGACTCCAGGCGATCCCCACGATGGGCGTCGCCATCACCGAATACCCGCTGCCTGAAGTGATGGCCAAGTGGGGAAAGGGAAAGAACTAACCACAGAGGCACAGAGGAAACGGCCAGGGTGGAAGCGTGCGTTTACCCCGCCGCCTAACGGCAGCGGCCTTGATAGGTGCAACGATTCTCCCCGTGTCTCCCCCTCTCCCTGTCTCCGGGTCTCCGTTCCCCTCTCTGCCTTTTCCTCTGCGTCTCTGCGGTTAGTTTCCCGCCTTAATTCGGGCTTTCCTTCGTGATCTTCGACTTCAGCCCTTTCAGTGGCTCATGCTCGTCGACCGCGCGGACGACGCGGAAGCCGATCCAGTCGGCGTTCGTCCACCAGATGCTTTTCGGCAGCTGCGGGTCCTTGTTCGTCCAGCTCGGTATCGAGAACTGGCGGTCGGCGCTGCGGCACTTGTCGGCGCCGTCGAGCCAGCTCCCGCCACGCGCGACGTGCGCGTAGCGCTTCTCCGTCGGCGTCTTGAACGGATTCAGCGACGGCTTGTCGAGTGACCGTGTGCCGTAGAACTTCTCGTCGTAGTGGTCGAGGCACCATTCCGCGACGTTGCCGTGCATGTCGAAAAGGCCCCACGGGTTCGGCTTCTTCTGGCCGACCAGGTGCGGCATGTCGTCGGAGTTCTTGTCGAACCAGGCGTGCTCGCTGAGCGACGCCGCGTCGGCGCCGAAGCTGTACGGGGTCGTCGTTCCTGCACGGCAAGCCCACTCCCACTCGGCCTCGGTCGGCAGGCGGTAGGCTTTGCCGGTCTTCGCCGACAGCCAGCGGCAGAACTCCATCGCGCCGTGGTGCGTGACCGCGACGACCGGCTGCTTCCTGCCCCGCCCGTAGCCCCAGTCGATGTCGTGGTGGTTCGCTTTCGATGGCCTGGTGATCGCGTCGGCGCTCTTGTCGGCGTCGGTGACAGGCTTCTTCTCATCAGGCCGCTTCTCCCAGAACAGGTCGTACTCGGCCCAAGTCGTTTCGTGCTTCGCCATCCAGAACGCCTTCACCGAAACCGGATGCTGCGGGCCTTCGCTGTCCTTGCGGCCCGCCTCGTCCTTGGGGCTGCCCATGACGAACGTGCCGCCAGGAATCGCGACCATGTCGATGGGCGCCTTCACGCCGTCGCGATCGACGGTCTCGACGTAGCCGACGTGCGCGATCTTCTCCACCGACGGCTGGCTCAACCCCAGCGACGCCGTGACGGCCAGCAGCGACGCCATCAAAAATCCAAGGCGCATGATCGGAAGCCTCTTGAACGAACCCTGAGCGCAAGCGAGGGGATCGCAATGAACTTTCCTGGCGAATATCATTCGGTCCGCGTGCCGTCGGGCGATCCCCTCGCTTGCGCTCAGGGTTCGTGAGGGTCACTTCGCCTTCGGGGCGTAGTCGGTGCTCCACCAGTTCACGAGCGAGCGCACGTTGTTGAAGCGCTGGTCGGGTTCGACTTCGCGGACGACGCGGAAGCCTACGTAGTCGGCCTCGGTCATCCACCAGATGCTCTGCGGCCGCTGGGGATCGCGTTTCAGCCAGTCCTTCGACGACTGACGACGTGCGGCGCTGCGGCACTTCTCCGGCGGATCGACCCACGAGCCGCCGCGCGCGACGTAGGGGTAGCGGAACTCGGTCGGCGGGTTGAACGGGTTGAGCGTCGTCTTGTCCTTGGGGAACTTGCCATAGAAGTCGGCGGCGTAGGCGTCGATGCACCACTCGGCGACGCCGCCGTGCATGTCATGGAGGCCCCAGGGATTGGGGAGCTTCTTGCCGACCTTCTGGGCCGCGTCGTCGGAGTTCCCGACGAACCAGCCGTGGGCGCCGAGCTTGTTGGCGTCGTCGCCGAAGCTGTAGGCGCCGGTCGTGCCGGCGCGGCAGGCCCACTCCCATTCGGCCTCGGTCGGCAGGCGGTACTTCTTGCCGGTCTTGTCCGACAGCCAACGGCAGTACTCCATCGCGGCGTGGTGCGAGATCGCCAGCGTCGGGTTCCCCTCGCGGCCGTGGCCGAACGTCTCGTCCTCGTAGGGGGGCGTCGGACTGGTCAGCGCGTCGGTCAGCTTGCCCGGCTTCTTCGCCGTGTCGGGGCGCGGCGGCGGGCCGCCCGGGCGCTTCGACCAGAAATGGTCGTACTCGTCCCAGCGAACCTCGTATTTTCCCATCCAGAACGGCTTGATCACGACCGGGTGCTGCGGCCCCTCGTCGGCGGCCCGGCCGATCTCGTCGTCGGGGCTGCCCATCAGGAACACGCCGCCGGGGATTGGCAGCATCTCGAAGAAGACGCGCTCCGTGACCTTCTCGAAATACTTCGCGTGCGCGGCCTTCTCCACGGTCGGCAGCTTCGCTGGAACCTGACCCTGGACCAGCGCCGCCGACAGCAGCCCGGCTGACAAGATCGCCGCGACGAAAAGGGATTGCTTTCTCATGCGATTCATCTGTGGTATGCTCCAACGCCAACCACCCGCTGGGCTTCGCCATGCGTCCGCTGCTGCTCGTTGTATGGATTCTCCTCGGCCCGCTGCTGCTGGTCAACGCCCTGCAGCCGCGACCGCTGGAGCGCTTCACGTTCAGCGAGCCGCACATGGGGACGACGGTGCGGATCGTCCTCTACGCCGCTGACGAAGCGACCGCGAAGAAGGCGGCGAAGGCGGCGTTCGCCCGCATCGCCGAACTCAACGCGGTGATGAGCGACTACCAGCCCGACAGCGAGCTGATGAAGCTGTGCAAGGACACGTCGGGCAAGCCAGTCGCGGTCAGCGCCGACCTGTTCGACATCTTGCAGAAATCACTGCACTACGCCGAGCTTTCCGAAGGCGCCCTCGACGTGTCGATCAGCCCCGTGGTCCGGCTCTGGCGACGCTCGCGCCGCACCGGCCAGATGCCCGGCGCGGTCGAGTTGAAGAAGGCCATCGATCTCGTGGACTACCGCAAGATCCGCCTCGACGCGAAGACGCGCACCGTGCAACTTCTACTGATGGGCATGATGCTCGACCTGGGCGGGATCGGCAAAGGCTACGCCGCCGACGCCGCCCTAGCCGTGCTGCGCCAGCTCGGCATCAGCCGCGCCCTCGTCGCCCTGGGCGGCGACATCGCCGTCGGCGATCCGCCCCCTGACGCTCCGGGCTGGACAGTCGGCGTCGCGCATCTCAAGAACCCCGACACCCCGCCGACGCATCACCTGTTGCTCAAGAACGCCGGCGTCTCCACGTCCGGCGATTCCGAGCAGTTCTACGAGTTCAACGGCAAACGCTACTCGCACATCGTTGACCCGAAAACAGGCCTCGGCCTGGTCGGCCGCCGCAGCGTGACCGTCGTCGCGCCGAACGCCACGACGAGCGACGCCCTCGACACCGCGATCTGCGTGATGGGCGTCGAGCGAGGTTTGAAGTTGCTTGAAAACCAGCCGGGCTGCTCAGGGCTGCTGGTCTTCGAGATCGGCGACCGCATCGAAACAACGCCATCGAAGGACTTCGTGAAACACCTCGTTCGCGACGTTGAGAAGAACTAACCGCAGAGACGCAGAGGAAAAGGCAGCGATGAACTAACCCTGAGCGCAAGCGAGGGGATCACTTGACGACTCGCGGAACGATATTGTTCCCCCACCCTATTCCCTGCGATC
>JAYSSW010000862.1:0-3077 GCA_043720335.1 Planctomycetia bacterium | reverse complement strand
TGAGATCGGCATGACTCGCCTCCAATAGGGCGAAGGAGTTGTCGGGCGATGTGGACCATAATAGCATTATAGAGCAGATTTCAAGCCGGCGTAATATGTGGCCTGGGCCGGCGAACCACCAATGGTCCTTTAGCTGGTCGCTTTCGCCTTTCTCAAAAATGCCCCATGCAAGAAACCGATCAGGTTCATAATAGGTGTCGCTTTCACGCCAGTAGTCTTCAACAGCTCGACAAGCACTCGTTGTCGTTTCAAGGATGCGGAGCATGGCGTCGGGGGACCAGTCAACATCGTCCGTGTGCCGGTAATCGATAAAACCGCGAATTCGAGTCCCCACCGTGCGATACCTCTGCAGCGAACATGTCTCTCAGGCGAACGGTCTGCGTAAGCGGTCTGGTAGAATTTGCAACAATCGCGAGGTTCAACCAGTTCGCTTACGCAGTCCGTTCGCCTGATGCGGGACGATGGAAATCGGAATCGATGTCGTCCGCTTCGAACCCGATGCACTGCCGTGTCCTTTTCGCGTGCGTCCTCTGGAAATCACTGTACACTAGGCCGAAAGGATCGACCACGAAAGATGGGGCTGCCGCATGTTCGAGACCATCCATGAAGCCGCCGAAGCGGTGCGTCTGGCTAAGGTCACGCCGATCGAACTGGTCGAGCAGTGCTTCGAGCAGATCGACCGCTGGGAGAAGCATGTCCACGCCTGGGTCTTCGTCGACCGCGAACGGGCGCTCGACGACGCGCGTCGGCTCACCGACGAGCTGAAAGCGGGCAGGCATCGCGGGCCGCTGCACGGCATCCCTCTCGGGATCAAGGACATCTTCGACGTGGCCGACTGGCCCACCGCCGCCGGCTCGGCTCGCTGGGCGGGCAGCGTCGCCCGCAACGACGCCGAAGTCGTCGCCCGACTGCGGGCCGCTGGCGCGGTCTTCCTGGGCAAGACCGTCACCACGCAGTTCGCCAGCTTCGATCCTCCCGTCACGAAGAACCCCTGGAACCTGGCCCGCACGCCCGGCGGGTCTAGCAGCGGCTCCGCCGTCGCCGTCGCCACGCGCATGTGTCTGGGCGCCCTCGGCTCGCAGACTGGCGGTTCGATCTCCCGCCCAGCCTCCTACTGCGGCGTGCTCGGCTGCAAGCCCGCCTACGGCCGGCTCCCCCTCGACGGCGTCGTGCCGCTGGCGCACTCGATGGACCATCCCGGCCCGATCACTCGCTGCGTCCTCGACCTGGCGATCCTGCGGCGGGCGCTGTCGCCGTTCCAGCGCTCGCATGATTTGATCGAGAAGACCTACCGCTTCGAGGCCGGCCTGCAGGCGCCGACCATCGACATCGTGCGCGGCATGTTCTATGAGCTGGCCGACCCGTCGATCCGCGCCATGGTCGCCACGGTCGCCGGCAAGCTGCGCGACAAGGGGGCCAATCTCGACGAGTTCGAGCTGCCCGTCCGGTTCGCGGAGGTGCTGCCACGCCATCGCACGGTGATGGCGGTCGAGGCGGCCCAGTTCCACGAGGACCGCCTGCGCCGCCACCCGGAGGACTACCTGCCCCGCATCAAAGCACTTCTGCAGGAAGGGCTGGTCTGCTCCGCCCCGGAATACGCCCGCTGCAAGGAACACCAGGCGCTGCTGCGCCAGGAGATGCTGGACGCGGTCGCCCCCGCTTCGGTGCTGCTGACCCCCGCGACGACCAGTCCCGCGCCATTGGCCGACACGACTGGCAGCCCGGCGTTCAACTCGCCGTGGAGCTACGTGGGCCTGCCGACCGTGTCGCTGCCGACCGGCGTCTTCGCGGACGGGCTGCCGCTGGCGATCCAGCTGGTGGGGCGTTCGGAGGAGGATCTTTTCGCGACCGCCGCCTGGGTGGAACGGGCGCTGGGCGTGAAGCCGCTCACGCCGCCGCTGCCCCGCTGAAGCCGTCGCCGCAAGCGGTTTGCGAAAAAGGGCTTGCGTCGCGTCGCCAAGTCGGGGCATAATGGCCGGTGCGCGCGGGAATTCCCGCAATCCAAACGGCATTCCGATTCGTCTAACCTATAGACGACGCTCCCGCTTCTCGCAACAAGGGATCCTCCCATGCTTCGCTCCTGGACCAAGTTCCTGGCGGCTGTCACGCTGATCGCCGCCTCGGCGAACGTCAGCCAAGCCGCCTGCTGCTACTTCTCCGCCAAGAACAGCGACATCCTCCAGCCGGCCCAGAAGGTGTTCCTGACCTGGGATCCGGTCGAGAAGATCGAGACCTTCACCGTGCAGCCGAAGTTCGAGGGCAACGCCCTCGACTTCGGCATGGTCATCCCGACGCCGACGCAGCCCAAGCTGCACGAGATGCCGCGCGACTTCTTCAAGCACCTCGCCTACTACAGCATCATGAAGGGCCGAGCTTTCCCGTCCTCGAAGCTGCTGGTCGAGGACCGGATGAAGAACATGTTGGGAGCGGGACCGGGCGGCCAGGCCCGCACCGAGTCGGCCTTGTCCGACCGTCGCGGCGGCGAAGGGGCGCCTCCGCCTCCGCCCGTTCGCGTGCTGGAAGCCGGCGTCGTCGGCTCGCTCGACTACAAGATCATCGAGGCCGACCGCGCCGACGCCCTCTTCGCTTGGCTGAAGGACCACAAGTACAGCTACTCCGGCGACGAGGCCACGCTCAACCACTACGTCCAGAAGAAGTGGATCTTCACCGTCATGAAGATCGACACCATGCAGATGAAACGCAACAAGGACGGCACCTTCGCCGGCGAGGTCTCGCCGACCCGCTTCCAGTTCGCTTCCGAGAAATTGGTCTATCCGCTGAAGATCACGCAGATCTCGGTCAAGGAGCGCACCGAGGCCCTCTTCTACGTCCAGGCGCCGACCAAGGTCGATCTCCAGGGGGACTTCAGCTACCAGTACACTTGGATCCCCATGCTGCAAGCGGCGACGGGTTGCACCCCCGGTGGACTGCCGAGCAGGAGCGAAGCGTGGATCAAGGACTTCGCGGGCCAGACGCCGGCGCTGCTGCGCCGTGCCCAGCAGTTGAACTTCAACTTCGTCGCCGGGCAGAGGCCGCAGGCGAACGCCAAGGGGCACATCCCCACCACGATGGAATGG
>JAYSSW010000861.1:0-6482 GCA_043720335.1 Planctomycetia bacterium | reverse complement strand
GCCAGCGCGTCGGCTTCGGCGGCGGTCGGGGCGGTGACGGTCGCGCTCAGCGTTCCCTCGGCGGGCCAGCCGGTGCGCGGGTCGAGCAGGTGGCCGAGGCGGCGGCCTTCGTGCGTCAGGTTCTGGTACGTCGCGGCGGAGGTCGCCAGGGCGCGGTCGCGCAGATGCACCACGGCTCGGCGTCGGCGCGGCTGCAGCGGGTCGGTCAGGCCGACGGCCCAGCCGTTGCGCTCCGTGTTCTCGTGGCCGACGGCGACGACGCTGCTGTGGCCGCCGTGCATCAGCAGGTGCTCGACGGGGCCAACCTCGCGCATGCGCCGCAGCGCTTCGTCGAGGGCGTAGCCTTTGCCGACGCTGCTGAAGTTGCCGAAGTTGAGTTCAACGCCGGGCCGCGTGAAGCGGACCGTCGAACGGGGACGCACCTTCGCACTACTTGATCAGGTCCGTCACGGCGTCGCGTTCTTCCTGGAGTTCGGTCAGGGTGAGCTTGAACTTCTCCTGGCCGAAGGCGTCGAGCGACAGGCCTTCGACGGGGGTGAAGTTCCCCTTGCCGTCGCTGCGGCAGGGGTAGCCGAAGACCATGCCGGCGGGCACGCCGTACTCGCCCTTGGAGACGGTGGCGACGCTGACCCAGTCATTGGCGGGGGTGGGGGTCAGCCAGCTCTTGACGTGGTCGATGGCGCCGTTGGCGGCTGACATCGCCGAGCTGAAGCCGCGCGCCTTGATGACGGCGGCGCCGCGCGTCTGCACCATCGGGACGAAGGTGGTCTCCAGCCAAGCGCGGTCGGTGATGACCTCCGTCGCCGGCTTGCCCTTGATCTTGGCGTTGGTGAAGTCGGGGAACTGCGTGGCGGAGTGGTTGCCCCAGATCGTCATCTGGGTCACGTCCTCGTTGGCGACGCCGGCCTTCTTCGCCAGGGCGGTGCGGGCGCGGTTGTGGTCGAGGCGGGTCATCGCGGTCCAGCGGTCGGCGGGGATGTCGCGGCCGTTGTTGTAGGCGATCAGGCAGTTGGTGTTGCACGGGTTGCCGACGATCAGGATGCGCACGTCCTTGGCCGCGTTCGCGGCGAGGGCGCGACCCTGGCCGATGAAGATCTCGCCGTTCTTGGCGAGCAGGTCCCCGCGTTCCATCCCCGCCTTGCGCGGGAACGAGCCGACGAGCAGGGCGTAGTTGCAGTCCTTGAAGGCCCGGTTGGGATCGTCGGTGAGGACGATGTCTTGCAGGGTTGGGAAGCTGTTGTCGTCCAGCTCCATCGCGACCCCTTCGAGGGCCTGCATGGCGGGGGTGATCTCCAGCAGCTGCAGGACGACCTTCCTGCCGGGGCCGAACACCTCGCCGGAGGCGAGGCGCGCCAGCATGGAATAGGCGACCTGCCCGGCCGCTCCGGTCACCGCCACGCGAATCACGTCGGACATGGTCTTCTCTTTCGGAATCGTGAAAAAACGCTGGGTTTTCCCTTGACATCGGGCGGCGAGTCTCGCCCCAGGGCGTGCTTCCCCATACGCTATGGAATGACGGAAGGAACGCCATCCCGCCGAAGCGAACACGGCATGAATCTCAGGAGCAACGCATGATCAAGCTGGGCATCAACGGTTTCGGACGCATCGGCCGCCTCTTCTTCCGCGCCCTCGTCGAGCAGGATCTGCTGGGGACGAAGATCGACGTCGTCGCGGTCAACGACCTGGTGCCCGCCGACAATCTTGCGTACCTGCTCAAGTACGACTCGACGCAGGGGAAGTTCAAGGGGACCGTGTCCAGCAAGAAGTCCAGCCCTGACGTGGCCGAGGACGACACCCTCATCGTCAACGGGCACACGATCAAGTGCCTCGCCGTGAAGGAAGGCCCCGCCGCCCTGCCGTGGAAGGAGTTCGGCGTCGAGTACGTCGTCGAGTCGACCGGCCTGTTCACCGAGGGCGCCAAGGCCAAGGGGCACATCACCGCCGGCGCCAAGAAGGTCATCATCTCCGCCCCCGCGAAGGACGAGGACATCACCATCGTCATGGGCGTGAACCACGACAAGTACGACCCGGCCAAGCACAACATCATCTCCAACGCGAGCTGCACCACCAACTGCCTCGCCCCGGTCGTGCACGTGCTTCTGAAGGCCGGCTTCGGTGTTGAAGAAGGGCTGATGACGACGGTCCACAGCTACACCGCCACGCAGAAGACGGTCGACGGCCCCTCCAAGAAGGACTGGAAGGGGGGCCGCAGCGCCGCCATCAACATCATCCCGTCGGGTACTGGGGCGGCCAAGGCGGTCGGCCTGGCGATCCCCGAGGTGAAGGGCAAGCTGTCCGGCATGTCGTTCCGCGTGCCGACCCCGACCGTCTCGGTCGTCGACCTCACCGTCCGCACCGCCAAGGAAACCAGCTACAAGGCGATCTGCGAGGCCATGAAAGCCGCCAGCGAAGGGACCCTCAAGGACGACAAGGGCAATCTCGTCGACCTGCGCGGCATCCTGGCCTACACGACCGACGAGGTCGTCTCGACCGACTTCCTGCACGACTCGCACTCAAGCATCTTCGACGCCACCAGCGGCATGGAGCTGAACAGCCGCTTCTTCAAGCTCGTCAGCTGGTACGACAACGAATGGGGCTACAGCAACCGCTGCGTCGACCTCATCAAGTTCATGATGAGCAAGTAATACATTCGACGATTGAAGTTTAGCCGCTCGCCTATGGCGAGCGCGAACACGACACCACGCCGCGATTCATCGCGCTGGCGTGCGTCGTGTCCGCGCTCGCTTGGGGCGTTTGTCATCCCAGCAGCATCTGCACGGGTTGTTGCAAGCGTTTGATGATGGCGTTGCCGAAGGCGGCGCCGACGGCGCCGTCGAGGACGCGGTGGTCGAACGCCAGGGAGAGATAGACCATGTCGGCGGGCTTGACCACACCGTTGGAGTCGTATACGGGACGTTTGACGATCTTGCCGATGCCGAGGATGCCGACTTCGGGGTGGTTGATGACGGGGGTGGCGAACAGCCCGCCGAGGTTGCCGATGGAGGTGATGGTGAAGGTGCTGCCGCGCAACTCGTCGGCCTTGATCTTGCCGGAGCGGACCTCGCTGCCGAGGCGTTCGATCTCCTTGGCCATCTCCAGCAAACTGAGCTGGTCGGCGTTGCGGACGACGGGGACGAACAGCCCGTTCGGGGCGGCGACGGCGATGCCGAGATGATACTTGTCGTGCAGCACGATCTCGCCGGCGGCTTCGTCGAGCATCGCGTTGACGATGGGGACTTCCTTCAGCGCGGCCACCACCGCCATCGCGAAGAACGCGAGGTAGGTGATCTTCGCCCCCTTCTGCGCGAACGGTTCCTTGAGGCTCTCGCGCAGCTTGACCATCTCGGTCACGTCGCATTCGTCGACGTAGGTGTAGTGCGGGATCGTCCGCTTCGACAGCACCATCTGCTCGGCGATCTTGCGGCGCAGCCCCATGAACTTGACGCGCGTGCCCGGCGTGCCGTGGTCGAATTTCACTTCTTTCGCGGCGGCGACGGGTTTGGCGGTTTTCGCCTGCACATGGTTCGACAGGTCTTCGACGAGGACGCGGCCCGCCGGCCCGCTCCCCTGCACGCGCGCGATGTCGACGCCGAGCTTGCGCGCCATAAGCCGCACCGACGGCGCCGCCTTCACCGGGACCGCGTCGGCAGAGGGTGCGCCGTTGCTCGACATGGAAGCGCTCGGCGCAGTGACAACGGCCGCGACCGCGGCGGGCTTCGCGGGGGCCGATGATTTCATGGCCGCCTCCTGGCCTCGATAGGTGAGGACGACGTGCCCGACGGCGACCTTCTGCCCCGGCTGAACCAGCAAGGATTCCACCACCCCCGCGAACGGCGACGGCACCTCCATGCTCGCCTTGTCGGTCAGCACCTCGAGCAGCGCCTCGCCCGGCTTCACCGCCGCCCCCACCTCCACGAGCCAGCGCAACATCTCGGCCTCATAAACCCCTTCTCCCAGCTCCGGCAAGCGAAATTCCATGACTCGACCTTTCCGTCTCGATTCGGGAGAAACTCACGCCGCCTCGCGCGCCGTCTCGCGCAGGGCGGCCTGCACCTGGGGGAGCTGCGGGACCGTGTTCTGCTCGTACACCGCGTTCAGGCCGATGCCCGGCACGTGCTTGCCCATCAGCACGCGCGGTTTGGCCAGCAGGTCGTAGAAATGCTCGTCGATGACGCGGCGCAGCAGGTGCTCGCCGAAGTTCGTCACTTCGGTGTCCTCGTTGACGATCAGCAGCCGGCCCGTCTTCAGCACGCTCGCGCTGATCGCCTTCCAGTCGTACGGGAAGATGCTGCGCAGGTCCAGCACGTCGCACGTCTGGCCCGTTTCGCCTGCGAGCTGGTCGGCGGCCTGCACGCACATCGGCAGCGTGCGGCCGTAGCTCACGACGGTCACATGGTCGCCGGTGCGGACCAGCGACGCTTCCCCGAACGGGACGAAGTGCTCCTTCACGTCGGGCCAGCGCGGCTGCCATTGGCTGCGGTCGCCGACGGGGGCGTCGATCATCTCCTTGAGCTGGTTCTGGTCCGCGGGTTCGCCGGGGATGAGCTGCTCGCCGCGGACGCGGAGCAGCGCCTTGGGGAGCAGCATCATGACCGGGTTGGGATCGACGATGGCCGACAGCATCAGGCCGTAGGCGTCGAGGGCGTTGCTCGGCATGGCGATCTTCCAGCCGGTTAAGCGCGAAGCCCAGCTCTCGAAGCTGTGCGAGTGGTACAGGCTGCCGCGGATGCCGCTGCCGCTGGGGGTCATCAGGACGAGGGGCATGTCGAACTGCCCCGCGCCGGCCCATTTCTGGTTGCCTGCCACCTTCAGCAGATCAATCGTGTTGAAGCCGTAGTCGCAGAACTGGATCTCGCAGACGGGCCGGCCGCCGGCGTAGGCGATCCCCATCGCCGTGCCGACGATGCCGCGCTCGTCGAGCGGCGAGTTCCAGGCGGTCTTCAGCCCCTGCGTGGCCGTGAAGACGCCGCCGAGCGGGGGGCCGACGTCCTCGCCGAAGATGTCGGTCACGCCCAGGTGGGTTTCGCCATAGTGCAGCGCCAGCCGCACCGCTTGCACCAACGTCGCCATCCGTGTCTCCGTTCGCAGGCCGGTTCAGGAATCGTCGTAGCGTTCGAGGTCTTCGTAGTCGGGCTGGTAGGTCACCAGCCGGGGCGGCGAGATGACGTGCATCGCCGCGAACAGGATGCCGATCAACTGGATCAGGCCGCCGACGACGAGCAGGCTGATGGGGCCGCAGGTGTTGATGAGCAGCGCGAGAACGGCGTGGATCTCGCGGATCCTGCCGGTGACGACGCACCAGTAGATCAGCCCGAAGGCCAGCGGGCCGAGCATGCCCAGCCCCACGCACAGGACACAAAGGCCGAGCGGCGAGGCGTTCGCCTCGGAGCGTTTCCATTTCGTTCGCACGTTCAGGTTGTGCACGAAGTTGTCGCGCATGCCGGCGTCGCCCAGCGCCAGGTCGATCGATTTCGCCTCGTCGTCCTCGACGTAGTGCAATGTCACTTTGCTGTAGGAGACCTTGGCCGATTCCTTGTACTGCAAGCGCGTCAGCCGCTTCAGCGGGATCGACAGGAAGCCGTTCGGCAGCAGCTCCTCGGCCTCCATGCCGACCTTCCAGCCGCGCTCGAATTCCTGGTAGATCGGCTCCTTCACCTTCGTCGCGACGATGATGTCCCGCTTCGTGAGGATGATGAGCGTGCGCGACTTCGGCTTGCCCGCCACCCAGCGGACGGGCTGATCTCCAGAGAACAGGTATGGGTTGAGCGCCATGGGAGAGGGACCGCTGGTTGCATGTCGGGTATGCTGCTGCGTTCTCGAAATCGTGCGCAACTCGATCTTCAAGGAAACAACCACACGAATCGATTGCAGAGGGCCGGGAGGGCGAGGCTCCTGCCGAGCCGTGGACCACGCGGTGGATGTGTCGTGTCGCCGAGGTTGGAACGACGAATCACTGCGAGGTCCACGGCTCGGCAGGAGCCTCGCCCTCCCGGCCGCCGCATGACTCACTTGTCGCTGGTCACCTGCCGGCTGATCACGAAGGCAGACCCGTGTAGTCGCCGGGGTAGACCTTGTCGACCGGACTGGCGGCGTAGGTGAAGCGCTCCACGTCCTCGGCTTTCGGGCGGGCCTCCTTCATCACCTTCGCGACCGCCTCGTCGGCCTCGGACTTCGCCTCCTCGTGGATCGTGTCGATCTCCTCCTCGGTGAGCAAGCCGGCGGTCAGCAGCTTGTCTTCCCAGAGGGTGATGCAGTCGTCGTCGGTGGTGCGCGGGGCGCCGCTCGACGACGAATGCCCGTTGAGCCGCGACACCATCGCTTCGAGCATGTACGGCTTGCGTTCGACGCGGCAGTACTCGAGGGCGCGTTCGATGGCGAACCAGCTGGCGACCATGTCGTTGCCGTCGACGACCTCGCCGGGGATGCCGAACGGCTTGCCCCGGTCGATGACGTTGGTGCAGGCGTGCTGCGAGCACTGCGAG
>JAYSSW010000860.1:0-3078 GCA_043720335.1 Planctomycetia bacterium | reverse complement strand
CGGCGTCGAGTTTGCGGGCGAGATGGGCGCACAGCTTCTGCGCGATCGGGGTGATCTGGTTGAGGCTCTGCTTCTTGCGGCCGAACAGGCCGGCGAAGAAGCCCTCCTCCTCGACGCCGTAGAGCGCCGCCATCGAGCCGGACCCGTCGAGGGCGATGCCGGTCTGTGTGCCTTCGCGGCGAGGCTCCATCAGGATGGTCGCCGTCACGCGGATGCGGCCGTCCGCCTGCGGGTGGAAGTTCACCTCGCCGAACGGATCGACGGCTTTCTTGATCTGGGTCATGGCAATCCCTCCGCCTTCTTGTTCGCACGCCAGCCCATCCTATTGCGGATCGCCGCGAAATGCGTGGAAATTCCGCAAAAATCGCTGCCGAATCGCCACGCTTGTCGATAAACTGGCGTGGATTTTACAGGTTACTCGGCAACCCTTCGCGACGAGGTCGGTCATGGATTCGTGCCAGGCGAACACGCCGGAGAAGGAGATCGAGGTCGCCCGCAAGGCGCTGGCCGAGGGGGACCTGCGCCACGCGATGCACCATCTCGCCGGAGCGCTGGCGGCCGATCCGCTCCGCGACGACTGGCTGGCACTGCTCGACCAGGTGCTCGAAGCCGGCGACAACGAGCTCGACCTGGCGCCCATCGACGGTGAGAATGCGCCGTACTTCGGCATGGTGTCGCTGCACGCCTACCTGCTCGCCCGGCGTGGCCAGGTCGCCGACGCCGTTGATCTGCTGCTGCAAATCGTGCTGGCGTACCCGTTCATCCCGTACCTGGAATGGGTGCTGCGCTGGCTGGACCGCCCGGAAGCGGCCAACACGCTGCGCATCGAAAGAATCATCTATGTCGTCACGATGCTGTGGCAGCAGTTCCCCGCGTTGAAGGGGCAGAGTGACGGCGGCCGGGCCACGCTCGACCGCATGCCGGCGTTCATCCGCAAGGTGCGCGCGACGCAGCCGCCGAGCGCCGACTTCCTCGCGATGAGCGTGTCGCTGCTGCGGCGCATGATGCTGGTTGACGAAGCGCTGCAGTACGCCCAGGAAGCGTACCAGCTCGATCCAGGCTACCGCTCCGCCGTCGCCGTCGCGGTGGCGTTCGAGAGCAAAGGGCAGCCCGACGACGCGCTGGCCGCCTACCGCGACGCGATGAACTTCGAGCCGGACGACATCGCGGCCAGGCTCAGCATGGGCGACCTGCTCTGGCACCACGACCGCACTGAGGAAGCCGAGAAAGCGTACGCCGAGGCGCTGGCGATCAACGCGAACGAGCCGTGGGCGCTGCCGTCGCATCTGTACCTGCGCTGGTGCCACACGGGCGACGAGCGCATCCGCTTCAAGCTGCTCGCGCTGGCCGACGTATGCCCCGACAACGAACGGGCGCAACAGCTGGCGGGCGACGCGACGCCGTGCTTCGGCTACCTGCCCGAACCGAGCGACGCGACGACGAACATGTTCAAGAAGATGCTGGAGGAGAAGGGGAACATCGAGTTCGTCGGCAAGTTGTCGCTGTCGTGCCTGGAGGCGCCGAGCAACTTCCTGTGCATGCCGTCACTGCTGGCGAACGAGGTTTCGGTCGTGAAGGTGCAAAGCCCCGATCCTCGCCTTCCTCGCAAGCGGGTCGAGCATGTGTTGTGGAAGTACAACGGCATGAAGCCGACCGCCGCCGTGCCGCCGCCTGATCCCGCAGTCGCCGACGCGGTTGCTCAACTCGCACGACAAGCGTACAGCTGCACCTCGTGGTGGCGGCAGGCGAGCCGAATCGCGGCGGACCTCGGCCCGCAGCACGTCGCCGACCTGCTGGCGACGATGGTCCATCCGCCGCAGCTCGGCACGATGAAACGTCCGTGGGGCTGGGTCTACCGCGTGCAGTTCGCGGCGGCGTTCATTCTCGCCCAGGTCGAAAGCGACTGGTTCGCCTCGGCGCGACGGCAGGCACTGTACTCGCTGCTCTGGGGGCCGATGGACTGGACCACCGACGCGGCCATCGTCGCTCTGGCGGCCATCGCGCATGAAGAAGCTCAGGCCGCCGACGAGATCCTCGACTGGTTCCGCGAGCTGCGTGCGAATCTGCCGACGGGCGGCGCGTCGTGCTACTACCTGCCGCTGCTCTGGTCGATGATGGGCATGCCGAACGTCGATTCGGAGGAGCGGACCGCGCTGCGCAGCCGCCTGCGCGAATGGCACGAGATCGACGACGACCAAGCCGACACGCACCTGAAGCTCGCCCAGATCCACGAGAAGGACAACGAGATCGACAAGGCGCTCGCCGAACTGGACCAGGCACTTGCGCTGCGTCCCGACTTCGCCGAAGCCCTGGAGATGCGCGGCGAAATCCTCCTCGACCGCGACGAAGTGGCCGGGGCGATCAACGCCTTCACACTTGCCCTGGAGGCGAACCCCGCGTCGGCCTACGCCTACCTGCAGCGCGGCGAAGCGCACCGCATCAACGGCGACCATGCCGCCGCCATCGCGGACTTCGACGAGGTCGCCCGACTGAAGCCGAACGCCTCCATCAACTACCTGCGGCGCGGCCTCGCCTACCAGAACCTGCACGACCATGACCGCGCCCTGGCCGACTTCGACTGCGCCCTGGCGCTGGACGACGACCCCCGGTTCGTGCTGCACTACCGAGGCCGCTGCCTCCGCTTGATGGGCCGGCTGCACGACGCCATCAACGACCTGACCAAAGCAATCGATCTGGAGCCATCGCAGACCGCGTCGCTCAACGAACGGGCCTGGACCTGGCGCAAACTAGGCGACTACACGAAGGCGATTGAAGACTTCACCGCGTCGCTGAAGCTCAGGCCGTCGGCGTTCATCCACAACGAGCGGGCGGCCTGCCACTACTTCGCGAAGCAGTACGCCGAGGCGGTCGCCGACCACGCCGCCGCCTGCGAACTGGAGCCGACGAACGACGCCGCCTGCAACGGCCTGGCGTGGATCCTGGCGACCTGCCCCGTCGATGCGCTGCGCGACGGCCCCCGCGCCGTGGCGCTGGTGGGCGCTGGTGGCGCTGGTGGGCGCTGGTGGCGCTGGTGGGCGCTGGTGGCGCTGGTGGGCGCTGGTGGCGCTGGTGGGCGCT
>JAYSSW010000859.1:0-6484 GCA_043720335.1 Planctomycetia bacterium | reverse complement strand
TGCAAGATGGTGACGTGCTCCTGCGGCACCATCTTGCACGTCGTGTAAGGCACCTGGCACACCTTCTGCTCCGGCACCACGTAGCAGCGGCGGCAGTTCACCATCTTCGTGTGCTGCTCCGGCACCATCTGACACGTCGTGTGGCACGTCTTCCACACCTTCTGCTCCGGCACCGTGTAGCAGCGCTGACGCGTCTCCATCCGGCACTGCTCCTGCGGCACCATCTGGCACGTCGTCCAGCACACCTTGCGGTACGTCGTCTCCGGCACAACCCGGCACACGTTGTACGTCACCGTGTGGCACTCCTCCTTCGCCACCATCTTGCAGCTCTTCACCGTCCGCGTTTCCTCACGCGGGCACCACACCTTGTTGCACACCGTACGGCCCGGCAGCTGCACCTGGCAGCTCACCATCGGCCCAGGGCAGTACCGCGACGTGCACGTGCACGGGTCGAACGTCCAGCAGCCCGGCTCGCGGTGGCACTTCGTCACGATCTCGCCGGGGATGCACTGCGTCTCTGTCCGCCATTCGCCGCACTGCACCTTGATGCAGCTCTCCGTCCACACCGGCTCCATCGTCACCGTCTTGACGACCTTCTCGCGCGGCTCGACCACCGTGCGGCACACCGTCTGAGGCACCAGCTTCTCGTGCTGCTGGTACACCGGCTTGTACGTCGTCCACTTCACCGGCACCTGGTAGCTCTCCACCTTCTGGTGATGCACCGTCGTGCAGTGCTGACGCTCGTGCTGCTGGTAGACCGGCTTGTACGTCGTGTAGCAGACCGGCACCTGGTAGTCCTGCACCTGCTGCTTGTAGACCGTGTAGCGCTGCTCGCGGAAATGCTGCTCGTAGCACGGCTTGTACGTCGTCCACTTCACCGGCACCTGGTACGGCTCCACCTGCTGGCGGTACACCGTGTAGGCCTGATCGCGTACGTGCTGCGTGTAGACCGGCCGGCTGGTGGTCCACTTCACCGGCTCCTCGTATTCCTGGTAGCACGGCTTCTGCACCGTGTAGCGCTGCTCACGCACGTGCTGCTCGTACACCGGCTTCTGCGTCGTGTACTTCTGCACCACCTGGTAGGTCTCCCACACCGGCTTCTGCACGGTGTAGCGCTGCTCCTTCATGTGCTGCTCGTGCACCGGATGGCTCGTCGTGCAGCGCTCCTCGCGCATCTCCGTCTTGTGCACGGTGCGGTAGCGCACACAGGTCTGGTCCTCGTAGACCGTCTGGTAGCAGACCTTGTAGCGCACCGTCGGCATGCACTGCTGTTCCTGGCTCTCGCACGCCCCGGGGTAGCGCGACGCCCCGCAGTGCGACGCCAGCGCGGCCGGCCCGCTCCCCGCCAGGCAGGCGAGGACCGCCAAGGCCGGCAGCCATTTGCTGAGTTTCATGGGATGTCCTCCTCGCCAGAGTGTCGGATGGATCGGCGGGCGGCGCGTTGGATGGGATCCCTCGCGTCGTCCGGGACAACTGTGCCCGACGCGGGGCTTCAGGTAAAATGTTCACGGTTGGAAAAGGTTTGATTTCGCCCCAGGCTCCCCGTCACCCTGCGACTCTGCCGCAGATTGCGCATGCGCCGCAAGGCCCGAACGGGAGAACTTGAGAGAATCGGCGCTCGCCGGGGAAGAACCGACTGCGATGGCGATGCGCAATCGCTCGATTTTGACGACAGGGCGAAGCGGAGGGGATGCAAGCGTGAAACCGTGGCGCTGGTGGGTCTGGTCGGCGTACCTGCTGTGCTGGAGCGTGGCCGTGCAGACGCCGGTCCCGCCGGCGGAAGACCTGCCGTTCGGCGAGTACCTCGAGCTGCGGAAGTTCCTGTTCGCGAAGTCGGTCCACGTCGCCAGCTACGCGCTGTTGACGGTGCTGAGCGGCTGGCTGTTCGTGCCGACCCGCTGGCGCTGGCTGCTGATGTTCGTCGTCATGGGGCACGGCGCCGCCACCGAGCTGCTTCAATGGGCGCTCGCCGACCTGTGCCACCGCGAAGGCACCCTGCGCGACGTGGGCTTCAATTTCCTGGGGGTGATGGCGGGGCTGCTGCTGAGCTGGAAGTGGTGGTCGCGCGCGGACGGGGCGGAATGAGGCGTTGAAGCGGCGAGAGCCTTGGACAGCGGTCCCCTGGGAACGCAAAGACCCAGGGACGGCTGTCCCTGGGCTTTCGTGGAATGGCGACCCCCAGGAATCGCTTCGCTCATCCTGGGGCTTGAGGGAACGCTACTGCTTCTCCTCGCGGCGGTCGAGTTCCATGACGATGCTGAGGTTGCCGGCCTCGACGGTCTGGCGCACGAAGCCGACGTCGTTGACGAACCAGTAGGAGACGGAGACGGTGCCTGCGCCTTCGGTGACGTTGATGACAACCTTCATCGCCTTGAACTTGCCGGCGGGAACCTTGACTTCCTCCTCGGTGGCGACGGCCTCGTACTTGGCGACATTGTCGTCGACCTTGAACTCGCCTTCCCACTTGTCGCCCGACTTGGCCGGGTAGCGCAGCAGCGGCAGCGGGGGGTCGACCTTCTTGTCGTTGAAGCGGTGGCGGAAGATTCCCTTGTCGTTCTGGACGAGGGCCTCGGTGGCGACGACGGCGCCGTTGAGGGAGGCTTCGAGGCGGCCGATGGCGACGCCGTCGACGGTGTCGACCTTGGCGATGCGGTTGACCATCTTGTCGTCGTTGCCGTTGACCGAGCGGGTGAAGTGCCAGACGTTGCCCGTCTTGATCGGGTAGAAGTTGGCCGGCTTCTTGTCGTCGGGCTTCTTCTCGCCGGCAGGCAGGAGCGTGGCGCTGCGGGCCAGCAGCGCCACGCCCAGGAGGGCGACCATCGTTCTCAGGCGGATCGACATGGGAAACTCTCTTTTTCGCTGGGGGACTTGATCGTTCGACGGCTACTTCTTCTTCGCCTTGTGCTCGGCGAGGATTTTGGCGGGGGCTTCGTTGAAGGCGTCGCGGCAGCCGGTGCAGCAGACGTAGTAGGTGGCGCCCATGTAGGCGACGGCGATGGTGCCGAGGCCGCCGGTGACGACGCATTCGGGCTTGCGGCCGCCGGCCTCGGTGCCGAACGTGACCCCTTCCTTGGTGTAGCCGATCTGCATTGATTTGGCGTAGAGGGTGCGTCCTTCGGGGCGGACGAAGAAGGTGTAGACGAGCCGGTCGCCGCCGCCGGCGACGCCGATCTTGAGCTGCTCGGTGTCCTTGGTGTCCGGGTTGGTTCGTTCGACGGTGAGGACGCCCTTCTTGATCTCGCCTTCGTAGACGGCCTTGGCGCTCTTCTTGTCGACGAGGGTGAGCTGGAATTTGCCCTTGTCCGTAAGCCAGCGCAGCTCGCCGGATTTGAAGAGCTTGCTGGTTTCCATGTCGACGGTCATCCAGACGTCCTTGCCCTTGAAGCGCCAGCTCCAGGAGGTGGATTCCTTCCAGATCTCGGACTTGTTCTTCTCGGAGGTGCCGCTCCCCTTCCAGCCGCCGATGAAGTCCTGGACGGCCTGCAAGGCCTCCTTGGGGTCCTCGGCTTCGACCTTCCCCTTCCTGCCCGCTTCAACCGTTGGCAAGCAGAGGCCCAGGGACAACAGCAGTCCGGCAGCGATTAGGTGGCGCATGACATTCCTCGTAGAGTTTCCGGCAGTTTCAAGGCGACGCTCTTTGGTCGCGTCGCGGGGCGGGGTGGTTCCCCATTTGTTTCCATGTTTAGCCGGTCGCCTACGGCGAGCGGCTAAACATCGCTCAACGTTCGCACGCAATCAATCTACCCCACCATCACGGCAATTCCAGCAGGTACAGCGTGCTGTTGATGTTGGCGGTCGCCAGCTGGCGGCTGTCGGGGGAGAACGCCAGGTTGCGCAGGAAGGTTTCGTTCGTGGTGCCGGCTCCGCTGAAGTCCCACTTCCGCAGCTCCTTGCCGGTCGCCAGATCCCAAACTTTGACGAGGTTGTCCTTGCCGCCGGTCGCCAGAAGCTTGCCGTCCGGGCTGATGAGGCAGAATTCGATGGCGCCCGTGTGCCCCTTGAACGTCTGCTTGACCTCGCGCTTGGCCACGTCGCAGATCTTGATCTCGCCACTTTCGCTGGTGACGGCGAGGGTGCCGCCGTCGGGGGTCAGCGCCAGGTCGCCGATGGCGTTCTTGAAGACGAACCAGTCCGGGCCGAGCGGCTTGCGTCCCTCGTCGGCTCCCTCCAGGCTCCAAAGGCGGACGCTGCCGTTCTTCCCCCCCGTGGCGGCGACCTTGCCATTGGCGCAGAACGCCACCGAGTGGACGATCCGCATCGGGTCGACGTCGTGGAACTCGAAGAAGAACTCGTCCTTCTCCAGGTTGAAGCACTCGATCAGGGTGCTTTTGCGGGCGTCCTTGAGGGGCTGCCAAACGAAGAGCTTCTTGCCCGCCGGGTCGAGGGCGATGTAGGACGAGTAGCCGCGCAGCTTGGTGAACATCTTCTTCAGCTGCGCGCCTGGGTCGATCTCGCCCGGCGTGGCGACGCCCCACATCTTCAGCGACTGCTCGCCGCCGCTGCTGAGGATCGTCTTATTGTCCGGCAGGAAGATGGCGGCGTACACGCCCCCCGCGTGGCCCTGGAACGAAACGACTTCGACGCCGGTGGCGCGGTCCCAGACCTTGACGTAGTGGTCGTTGCCTCCGGTGACGAGCAGCTTGCCGTCGGGGCTGTAGGCGATGGAGTTCACCGCGCTGGTGTGCTCGGCGAGGACCGGCACGTCCTTGGTGGTGATCTCCCATAATTTGACAAGCCGGTCGAGGCCGCAGGAGACGACATAGGCGCCGTCCTTGCTGAAGGCGACGTTGCTGACCCAGTCCTTGTGGCCCCGGAAGGTCTGCACCTCCTTGCCGGTGGCGCCTTCGAGCTTCCAGAGCTTGACGAGCTGGTCGCCGCCGGCGGAGGCGAGCAAGCCGTTGCTGCGGAACGCGACGGAGCTGACGGCTCCGGTGTGGCCGGCGAGGCGGATCGGGTTGAGGCCGGGCGTGGCGAGCGGCCAGACGTTCACGAGCAGGTCGAAGCCGCACGAGGCGAGCTGCTGGCCGTCGGGGCTGTAGGCGACGCAGGCCACCGCGTTGCCGTGGGCGGGCCAGCTCGCCAGCGGCTTGCCCGTGTCGTCGAACAGGCGGATCGACTGGTCGACGAAGCCGGCAGCCAACTGTTTGCCGAGCGGATGAAAGGCTACCGAGGAGACGATCGACGGCAGCGCGTCGATGACGACCGTCGCCTTCGCCGTCGCCACGTCCCAGCCGCGGATCGACTTGTCGGCGCCGCCGGAGACAACGCGCTTGCTGTCGGCGGAGAAGTCGAGCGAGGTGATGGTGCCGGCGTGCCCTTCGCCGAAGCGGAGGAGCTTGCCGGCTTGGGGATCCCAGAAACGGACCATGCGGTCGCCGCCGGCGGAGGCGAGGGTCTTGCCGTCGGGGCTGAAGACGGCGAAGGTGACCGGGGCGTTGTGGTCGCCGAGCGTGTGCAGCACCTTGCCGGTGACGGCGTCGAAGATGCGCAGCGAGCGGTCGGCGCAGGCGGTGGCGAGAAGCGTGCCGTCGGGGCTGAGGACGGCGGTCCAGACGGGGCCGTCGTGGCCGGCCAGATCGCGCGACTGCAGGACGATGTCGAAGTCCCAGAGGCGGACGGCGTAGTCGTTGCTGGCGGAGGCGAGCTGGTTGCCCCCGGCGTTGAAGACGAGGGCGGTGATCGGGCCGCCGTGGCCTTTGAGGACATTGACGGGCTGGTAGTTGTTCTCGGTGTCCCAGGCGCGGATGACGCCGTCCATGCCGCCGGTGAAGAGGATCTTGCCGTCGTAGCTGAAAGCGGAGCAGTGTTGCGGGATCTTGAGGGCGATGGTCGATTTCGGCGGGGTCGGCTGGAAGGCGGCGCCGGGCTGGACGACGTGGTAGAACTTGATGTCGATCTGCCCGCAGCGGAGCAGCATTTGCCCGTCGGGGCTGAACGCGACATGGTAGGCCCCCCCGGTCGTGTCTTCCTGCGTCCAGTACGCGGGCTTGTTCGGGGCGTCGGCGACAGCGGGGTAGTCCCACAGATGGACTGATCCGCGCTGATCGGCGGCGGCGACGATGGTGCCGGCGGGATTGAAGTTGAGCGAGGCGATGGTGGTGGGGAGGTCGGTCTCGCGGACGCGCTTGCCGCCATTGACTTCGTAGACACAAAGCTGGTTGGGCGGGTTCTTGCCCGGCTCGTTGGCGTGGGCGACGACGAGGTGCTTGCCGTCCTTCGACAAGGTCATGGCGGTGACGCGGGCCAGGGCGCCCTTGATGACGGCGGTCTCCTTGCCGGTGGCGGCGTCCCAGAGCTTGATGTCGCGCTCAGCGCCGGCGGAGATGACGGTCTTGCCGTCGGGGCTGAAAGCGACGAAGCGGACGAAGTCGGCGTGCCCGGTGAAGCGGCAGACCTCGTGGCCGTTGCCCAGGTCCCAGACTTTCACGGTGGTGTCGACGCTGCCGGTGGCGAGGCGCTGGCCATCGAGACTGAAAGCGAGGGC
>JAYSSW010000858.1:0-6485 GCA_043720335.1 Planctomycetia bacterium | reverse complement strand
GCCCACCAGAAGGGCATCATCCACCGCGATCTCAAGCCGAGCAACGTGCTGGTCGAAGTGGTCGACGGCAAGCCGGTCCCCAAGGTCATCGACTTCGGGCTGGCCAAGGCGCTGGGCCACAAGCTGACCGACATGACGCTGCACACTGCGGCGGAAACGCGCGTCGGCACGCTGGAGCACTCCGCGCCGGAGCAGGCCGCCGGCCGCTCGTTCGACGTCGACACCCGCTCCGACATCTACTCGCTCGGCGTGCTGCTCTACGAATTACTGACGGGCGCCCCGCCGTTCACGCGCGCGGAGCTGCTGAAGGTGGGCGAGGAGGAGATGCGGCGGGTGATCCGCGAGGTCGAGCCGACCAAGCCGAGCAAGAAGCTGTCGAGTTCGGGGGAGCTGCCGGCGATCGCCGCCAACCGCCAGTTGGAGCCGGGCAAGCTGACGCGGCTGGTGCAGGGAGACCTCGACTGGATCGTGATGAAGTGCCTGGAGAAAGAGAACGCGCGCCGCTACGAGACGGCTAACCAGCTCGGCCAGGAGCTGCAGCGCTTCCTGGCCGACGAGCCGGTGCAGGCCGGCCCGCCGTCCGCGCGCTACCGCCTGAAGAAGTTCCTGCGCCGCAACAAAGGCCCGGTGCTGGCGGCGGGACTGGTGTTGTTGGCGCTGATCCTGGGCATCGTGAGCACGAGCATCTTCTATTTTCAAGCGGAAATCGCTCGCGAGGACGAGGCGATCCAGCGGAAATTGGCCGACACCAGCAAACTTAAGGCCTTGGACGCCGCCGCCCAGGAACATGAAGCGAAACTGGTCGCGGAGAAGGCGACGGAAAAAGCCCTCGTTTCGGCGAAAGCGGAAGCGGTGGCGCGAGCGGACGCCGAGCAAGCGACTAAGAACGCCCTCGCCGCCGCCGCGAAAGAACGCCAGGCTTCCACGTTAGCCGTCGAACGCCTCAAACAGATCGAAAAGGCCAATCGGCTGTTGGAAAACGTGTTTGCCGACATTGATCCACGCCTTGAGCAAAAAGGAGGGCCGCTGCTCGTCGAACAGCTAACGAAACGTCTCGCCGAAGTCGCCGCCAAGCTCGATGAGGAAGAGATCGGCGACCCCTTGACCACCGCTCGATTGCAAATCTTCCTTGGCAGTACGTTGCAGAGTCTGGGCGATGCCATTAGTGCGGTCTCCCTGCACACCAAGGCACGGGCGGCCCGCGAAAGGATTCTCGGGCCCGATCATCCCGACACGCTCACCAGCATGAACAATTTGGCCTCAGCGTACGTCGGTGCCGGGCAATCGGCGAAAGCTCTGCCGCTTTTTGAGGAGACGCTGGCGAAAATGAAAGCCAAGCTCGGCCCCGACCACCCCGACACGCTGACCAGCATGAACAATTTGGCCTCAGCGTACGACGGTGCCGGGCAATCGGCGAAAGCGCTACCGCTTTATGAGGAGACCCTAGCGAAGAGGAAAGTCAAGCTCGGCCCCGATCATCCCGCCACGCTCACCAGCATGAACAATTTGGCCGGTGCGTACGGCGATGCCGGGCAATCGGCGAAAGCTCTGCCGCTTTATGAAGAGACGCTGGCGAAAATGAAAGCCAAGCTCGGCCCCGATCATCCCAACACGCTCACCAGCGTGAACAATTTGGCTGTGGCGTACGAACGTGCCGGCCAATCGGCGAAAGCGTTGCCGCTGTATGAGGAAACGCTCGCGAAGCAGAAGGCTAAACTTGGCCCCGACCATCCCGCCTCGCTTCTCAGCATGAGCAACCTGGCCGCTGCTTACTGGAAAGATGGGCAATTGGCCAAGGCGTTGCCGCTGTTAGAGGAAACGCTCGCGAAGCAGAAGGCCAAACTTGGCCCCGACCATCCCGCCACACTGATCAGCATGAACAATCTGGCAGTGGCGTACAAAAATGATGGGCAATTGGACAAGGCGTTGCCGCTGTATGAGGAAACGCTCGCGAAGCGGAAAGCCAAACTTGGCCCCGACCATCCCGACACGCTGATCAGCATGAACAATCTGGCCTTTGCGTACAGTAATCATGGAAAGCTGGACAAGGCGTTGCCGTTGTATGAGGAGACGCTGGCGAAAATGAAGGCCAAGCTCAGCCCCGACCACCCCAGCACGCTGACCACAATGGGAAATCTGGCGCTCGCGTATTTTGCGGCCAAGGATCCTGTCAAGGCCGTCCCTTTTTTCAATGAATACCTGGAGGTCCGCCGCAAGCAATGGGGCGGCGACGATCCTCGATTTGCCAGCCAATTGGCACTCTTTGGGCTCGATTTGTTCAAATACGAGCAATTCGCCGCTGCGGAGCCGATGCTGCGCGAATGTCTCGATATCCGCACCAAAAAGCAACCCGACCTCTGGTCCACGTTCAATACCAAAGCAATGCTCGGCACCAGTTTGCTTGGCCAGAAGAAATACGTTGAAGCGGAACCGCTGCTCAAGGAAGGCTACGAAGGCATGAAGCAGCGTGAAAAAATGATTCCACCAGCGGGCATGCCGCGAATCTCGGAAGCCTTGGAACGCCTCGTGCAGTTCTACGTTGCAACCGGCGACGCTGTCGAAGCGGAGCGTTGGCGCAAGGAGTTGGCCGCTCGCAAGGCGGCCGAGAAATCGCAGCCGAAGTGACAGTTGCTCGTGCCCTCGGACCCGCCGCCTGTCGCGCTTGCAGCAGCTCGCCGGCTTCATGCCCTCGCCGCCGCCCCGCAGGCCGCCAAATAGTATTTGCCGATCGCCGGCGACGCTTCGTTCGGCACGACCCAGTCGTCGCCGAAACGCGCGGCGACGTCGCAGTCCCTCAGCGATGCCAGCGGCGAGCGCGGCCAGGCGGCGGCCTCGGCGAGCGCCTTCCCGCGGTCGCGCTCCGGCAAGCGGAGCAGGCAGAGGTACGTTCCCACCCGCAGGCCGAAGATCACGCCGGTTTCCGGGTGGACCAGGGCCGGGCATGAATGGACCTTGCGCAGACACCGCGCCGGCAGCGGTTGCAGCGAGAACAGCTCGTCCGTCGGCGGGGCATGATGCGGTTCGGGGACTTCAAGTTTGCTGCTGCTGAGATGCACCGTTCGGCTGTGGAAGGCCAATGCGTGCGCGGTCGTCTGGGCGGCAGCCTGGACTTGGTCACGGCGCGCGGGTGCGGGGCTGCAATTGCGCCATGATCCTCGTCCGTTTTCCGAACGCCGAATCCAAGCGCTCCGCGTTGGCCCGGCTCGCGGGGCGGTTCCGCTTCAAGAGCGGGGCGACGATCTTCCGCCGCTCGCCCAGACAACGGTGGGCGGCGCCTTGGAGCGGTTCCCCTTCGCATGGCATACGAGCAGCGTTCATTGAGCCTGCTTGCCATGTTGGCGAAATTCCTCCGTCTTCGCCCTGAAAGGGCGTTTCCGTCAGCCCAGGCCGAAGGCCTGGGATCGCGGCGAACGGCGAGACGCTGGCCCTGACGGGGCCGTTTCACAACGATGCGGCCGAATCGTGCGGCCCCTTCAGGGCCTGGGAATCGTCACGGGTTCCGGTTCCCAGGCCTTCGGCCTGGGCTGACGGAAGCGCCCTTTCAGGGCGAAGACGCAGACGGGGAGAAGGCAGAAGGCCCAAAGAAGACCAAGTCGTGTGCTCATCCGAGGCGTGCTCCATCGAAGGGAACCAAGCGCGATCTTGCAGATCATACCTGCGAAGGATGGGGCAAGGTTTCAAGCAAGCCGGCACCGGGAGAATGGAACACGCATCCATGCAGCGCCAGTAACTGGAATGACTTGCCTGGCTGCAATTCAACGGCTGGCCCGTGACAGCTTCTTCTGAAAAATGCAAAAAACAACGTGTTTTCGCTGAAAACGCCATGCAGGGATGGCGTCGGCTCTCGTCCGAGAAGCGTCAGTATCCCTGCATGGCGTGGTCAGAGTTCATAGCCCGGATTATTCGTCAGGCGAAGGAAGCACGGCAGTTGGCGGACGGGCTGCGCGTTGGCGTAGCGGATGGGTCGCCCTGCGGCGCGACACGCGCACCGCCCCTTACCCCACAGAGAGAATCGTGCTCGTCAATCGCTACGACGGGACGGGCACCGGCGCCGAGGGGATCGACGCGAGGCTTTGCAGCACGCGTTGGAAGTAGCCCAGATTCGG
The DNA here is from genome assembly GCA_043720335.1 of Planctomycetia bacterium. Lineage (GTDB taxonomy): Bacteria > Planctomycetota > Planctomycetia > Gemmatales > Gemmataceae > JAYSSW01. Next base: position 2,379 of record JAYSSW010000858.1, on the reverse strand, counting down.
CCAATGGGCGGACAGGCGGACCACGACGCGGCGCGTGCTGACCAGGACCTCCGCCGCCACCTTGATCAGCAGCGTCCGCCAGGTGCATGGCCGGCCCTGCGCCAGCGGGTGGCGCTGGCGGCAGCGCTGCTGGTGGCGACGGCGTCCCGCGTCGGTCCGCGCTTGCGACGGCACCTCCGGAGTCGGCTCGGGCAGTGGCGGCAGCGCCACCGCCTGGCGGAACCGCGCCAGCAGGTTGAACGCCGCCCCGTGCAGGTACAGCCGGAAGGAGTTCGCCATGAATCGATGGTCGCTGGTGCGGTCGATGTGCAGGCCGCACTTCAGCTCCTTTGCGGTTCACGCCCTCGCCACGCTCGGCGTAGGCGTCGTAGGCGGCGCCCGGCAGCACCTGCGCGCCCGGGCGATTGGTCACGAGGAAGCGGCGGTTGGTCCCCTGGGCGTTGGCCTCGGCCTTGACGACCACCCAGCGGGCGCGGTCCCAGGCGCCCGCCTCGTGCCAGAAGCCGTCGAACAGGCGCTGCGGCTCGCGCGTCTCGTCGTAGCGGCGCACGGCCTCCGCGAGCAGCGCGTCGCTGGCGGCCTGGATTTTCCTGTTGCCGGCCAGCCCGAACAGGTACTCGATGCCGAGCTCCTCGCAGACGGCGACCATGCTCGGCACACCGTAGCCAGCGTCGCCGCGAACCTGGAGGGCCACGTCGGGCCAGGCGAGCCGCAGGCGCTCGGCGAGACGTCGCAGGTCGTCGTCGGCGCCCAGGGACGCGCTGGCGGTGCCGGGCCGCAGCGACAGCACGACGACCTGGTCGTTGTCGGCGGAGGTGATGAAGCAGGGGAAGTACTGGTGCTGCTCGAAGTAGCCGTGGAACAACGCGAGCTGCTGCTCGCCGTGGGCGGGGTCGTCGACGGCGTCGATGTCGATGTCGATGTCGAAGACGAGCCGTCGCGGCGGCGACTCGAACGAGGCGATGAACTGCTCGATGAACTGGTCGCGCAGCCGAATCAGCGAGGGATGTCGATGGAGCTCTCGAAGCGAGACAGGGTCGGCTGGCTGGCGAGGTCGAGGCCGTCGGGGGAGCGATCGGCGATGAGCTTGAAAACGGGGTCGCTGCGGAGGGTGTCGTGGTCGTTCTGGTCGACGTGGTCGGCGAGGACGCCGTAGACGCGAGCGCGGGTCATGTCGAGGAAGGAGTGGTCGAACCTTCGCGGGTCGCGCTGGTTTGGACTCTACCTGCCGCCAAAGAAATACAAAAAGCAGCAAACCGCCCCCGCAGCATCGACGGTGCGCCATGATCAAACTCGTCCCGCCAGAAACGCTCCGCAAGATTCGCAAGCTGGCCCAGCTCCCCGACGAGGCGAGGCGTTGCGAATTTGTCGCCCTGTCCATCACCCGGCTGACCGTTCTCAAGAGCCTGTGCCAGCAACCCGAGGCGGCGAGCCGCTTCGTGATGTTCCTGGCCCAGCGCATCCAGCAGAAGATGGAGGAGAGAGCGAAACGCCCCGGCTCTCTTTCCTTGGAGGAGTGGTCGCGCCATCGCGGGATGATCGAACGAGCCGTCGCCGCGTTGGAGCAGCACTTCGAAAAACGCACCGAAATGGGACGGTCGCGCCTCCAGACGCTCTTTCATGAACTGGTCGCGGAGCAGAACGAGCATCGCCGCGTCTACGGCGGACCGGTGCGCATCATCAAGAACAACGATTTGCTTCTGGTCGAGTACGCCCTGCGAACCGTGCTGGCCGACTTGCCCAGCATCCCGCACTGGGCCTACCAGACAGCCCGCGTTTACGCCGAACGCTACGAGTCCCGCTTTGGCACCGGTTTGCCACCCACATCGGCGCCGCTGCTGCAGGACATCGCCGACTTCTGGATGGAGGAGTTCGGCATCACCTCCGAGTCGATCAACACGCCCGCCAAGGCAGACAAGCCGAAGCAAAGGAGATCGCCAGCAATGTCTCAAGAGCAAAAAATCGAGTTCACGCACCGACAGGGACAGTTTCTGGCGTTCATCCACTGGTACCGCAAGCTCCACCGCCAAAGCCCTGCCGAGATGGACATGGTGCAGTACTTCCGCGTAACGCCCCCCACGGTGCATGGCATGGTCGTCAAGCTGGAGCAACTCGGGCTGGTCACCCGGGAACGGGGCGTCCCGCGCTCGGTCCGCGTGGCGATCCCCGAATCGGAGATGCCGGAGCTGGAAGACGTCCAAGGGCCGCCTTGGTGAACCGATCGTCGGGATCCATTGAGCGACAAGGGCGATCATGCTAGTGCCGCATCGCGAAGACGGGCTTTCACGAAAACGGGAAACGGCGTATCCTGCCTGGCCCCTCGATGGTGAGGCAGGAGATCGACCCATGCCAGGCAAGGCCGCGAAGATCCTCGTCACC
>JAYSSW010000857.1:0-6489 GCA_043720335.1 Planctomycetia bacterium | reverse complement strand
CCGCCTAACGGCAGCGGGCTTGAGGGATGCTGCGCTACTCCTGTGGGCGCACCGGCAGGATCACGCGAATATACGTCTCCTGGTTCATCTGGCCGCTGAGGGTCGGCCGCGTCTTGCCCGCTTCGGGGAGCTCGCCGAGCCAGAGGTTGGTCGGCAGCGGGTTGCCGGCGTCGCTGGTCAGCTTCTCGGCCTGGCCCGACTGCGTCTTGACGCGGGCGAACAGGATCGCTTCGCGGACCCGGCGATCGCGCTTCAGCAGCAGCTCGTCCTGGTTCTTGAAACGCCAGCTCAGGTCGAGCGTGCGGAACGAGTGGTTCGGCGTGCTGCTCATCGTGTCGAGCCGCTCGTGGAACATGAGCTGCTTGACGGTGGTGGCCGGGCTGGAGGTCCAGGCGCCGTTGCCCTGGACTGGGGCGAGGTTGCGGTTGACCCAGTCCTTGAAGTCGACGCCGCTGCGGGCCGACAGCTCGATCTTCTCCGACTTGCCGGCGGGGAGCGGCTTTTCGAGCGGGTAGCACTGCTTGTCGTAGATCAGCCAAACGTCGTCCAGGTCGACCGCCAATTGATTCTCGAACGTTCCGGAGAGGAGTAGTTCGCGGTCGCCGGCCTGCTTCTGGTGGTAGGCGAGGCTCGCCTTGAAAGGGACGCGGTTGGCGACGGCGCTCCACGACGCGGTGAACGCCTTGGTGGTCCAGACGGGGATCGGCACGCCGGTCAGGCCGGAGAAGTCGTTGGCGTGCTGGTAGGGGCGCCGGAAGAAGCCCTGGGCGCCGCCGCGGTTCATCGAGAACGGGTCGTTCTGCCCCGGCCTGCCCATCCAGCCGAGGGCGTCGGCGCTCAGCGGCTGCTCGGCTTTGCTGTCGCCCCAGAACAGCGGGTTCGGCTCGATGCCGACCGTGTAGTTCTGGATGCGCGGACTGAGGATCGTGAAAAACGTCTGCCCCGACACGAACGCCCGGCGCGTCTCGCGCTTGGCGTCAAGCTCCGTCCGCAGGTCGAAGTCGACGATATCGATCTTGTTGACCTTCAGGTCCTGGCCTTTGAGCGCATAAGCGGCGAAGTAGGCGACGACGCTCACCAGCACGACGACGCTGGGGAAGGTGATCCAGGTCCATTCGAGCCGCTTGAAGACGTACTTGAGCAGGAAGAAGTCGAGCGGGCCGACGACGAGGATGTAGAGGACGATGAACAGGGCGACGTAGCCGAACGGGATGACGCGCACGTCGAAGTTGTCGAGGTGGCCGAGCAGGTCGCTGGCGAGGTCGTTGACGGCCTGGAAACGTCCGCGGCCGAAGTTCTCGTCGCCGCGCGGGCCGGTGACGCGCGGGGCGAGGTTGGCCATCATGCCCTTGAGGAAGAACTGCTTGCCGGTCCAGCTTTTGAACTCGGGGTTCTCGAACGAAAACGCGAGGAAGACGATCTGCCCCATCCCGTAGCGGACGCGGGTGACGAGCGGTCTGCCGTCGCTGGAGCGCTGGAGGGTTTCGAGGTCGCCTTCGGGGGCGTTGCCCGGGTCGAGCGGGGCGATCAAAATGCTCCTGGCTTCGTTGACCTGCGTATGTGCGGCAGGCACGTCCGCCCATCCCGCCATCACGGCCCAGCTCTCGAGCGGCTTCTTGCGCACGTCGCCGGCGTCGCGCGGCGGGACGACGGAGATCGGCGGCTGCCAAAGCGGTGATTGAAGGAGATCGACGACCTCGGCCTGGTTGGTCCAGTTGACCGGCACGACGAGCCGGCCGCCGCGCCGCACCCACTGGGAGAGCGCCTTCAGGCGTGCGGCGTTGCTGTTCTTGCCTAGCGAAAGAAGGAACTCCTTCGAGTCGGTGGTGAGGATGAGCAGGTCGACGGTGTTGTAGCCGATCCACTGGTCGGGCAATCGCGACACGTCGCTCTCGAAGCCGATGGCGAGGTTGCCCAGCTCGCGGTCGTTGAGGAACATGGCGTCGTCAGGATTGAGGTTGAACATGCCGCCGGGCCGCTTGAGGTCGGCGATCTTGCCGAGGTCGGCGAACTTGCGGCCGAGCATGACGTTGACCTGCGCCTGGACGCCGAGCGGGTTGTGGTTCTCGTTGGGGCCTTGGAACGACATGCCGTCGACGAAGAGGGTGGCGCGGACGTTGGCGCCAACGTGCCCCTGCTTGACGTAGGTGAGGAACGTCTTCTTCTCGTTGGGTGCGATCTTGACCGGCATGCGCGAGACGGTGCCGATGTCCTCGCTGTCGACCGATTCGATCTGGAGGAAGCACTTGTCCTCGGACTTCTTGTCCTGGCCGACGCCGTTCTTGCCGGCGCTGATCTCGACGTAGACCGGCGCCCAGAGGCCGACTTTGTACAGGCTGTGGATGTCGTCCTGACGGAAGGCGCGGTAGCCGACCTGCACCTTGTCGACGCGGGCGACGTCGACCTTGCGGGCGGGCTGCTGCGGATCGTCGTCTTCGGGCTGGGCGCGAAGTTGCGGGGCGGCGACGGCGCCGAGAAGGATCGCGAGAAGGAGGGGCCAGCGCAGGTCGCGTCGGGACATGGATCGCCTCAAGGTTTTTCCGCCTGGTCGCAGAGGCAGGGGGTTTGGCCGCAGCCGGGACAGCCCCCGCCGTACTTCTTCGCCATCGCTTCTTCGAGATCGACACCGACGAGGTTCGCCAGCGTCGCCAGCCAGGCGAGCACGTCGGCGAACTCCAGCGTCCGCTGCTCGTGCCCCTCGCTGCGCAGGGCGGTCGCCAGCTCGCCGACCTCCTGCATGAACCACATGAACGTGCCTTCGACCCCCCGGCCGGCGTCCTTCGCCCCGTACATCGCGCGGATCCGCTGCTGGAGCTGTTGCAAGGTCATCGAACTTCCAAACGAAAAATCACACGCAATGCCCAGGGATTCCTATCCCTGGGAAATCCCCAGGGATAGGAATCCCTGGGCTTTCGACATGTTGGCGTCTCACACTCACTCGCTCTCGAAGATCTTCTTCAACTGCGCCGCCTCGTCGTTCTTGTTCTGCGCCGCCAGCGCGTCCAGCAGGATCCGCTGGCAGTCGGCGTCGAGCACGTCGATCTCCAGGCCCATCCGCGCGAACCGCTCCGCCTCGGCGTGGTTCTTCTTCTCGGCGTGGTGCTTCGCCAGCCGCTTGCGCGGGATCATCTCGTCGGGGTCGGCCTTGGCCAATTCCTCAAACACCTCCATCAGCTTGTCGTCGCGCTCCAGTTTGGTGTACGCCTTGCCGAGCTGCACCAGCGCCAGCACGTCGTTCGGGTCGAGCTTGCGGACCCGCTCCAGCGTCTCGGCGGCGACCTTGAACTTCTTCCCCTCGAACTGGATCTTCGCCAGCAGTTTCAACGGCTTCACGTCCTTCGTCGCGTCGTTGACCACCGCGTCGAGGACCGAATACGCGATCTCGAAGTCGCCCGCTTCGAGCAGCAGCATCGCTTTCACATACGCCGCTCCGGGATGCTTGGAATCGACGCGCAGAATCTTGTCGACGATCTCGGTCGCGTCCTTCTTCTTGCCCAGCTGCAAGTAGCGCTCGGCGAGCTGGGCGCCCAGGTCGTTGTCGGCGGGGTTCTTGTCGAATGCTTCCTTCAGCGTCTTGACCGACTGCGCTTTCGGCTGGGCTTTGAGCGGCGTGTTCTTGACGCGCTCGGCGAGGAACTCGCGGTACCCCTTCTCGAAGTCGGCCTTCTTGACGTTGCAGACCTTCTCCAACGCTGCGCCGGTCTCCAGGCCTTCCGCGAAGGCGGCCAACATCTTGCCGACCGCCTTCTCGCCGTGCGTCTTGGTCAAATACTCGACATAGAGCAGGCTTTGCAGGTACGCCTGCTGCCACTGCGCGGGCGAGCGGGGACGCACGAAGCCGAGCAGAATCGTGTCGAGGTTCAAAAGGTCGTTGGCGTGGAACTTCTCGGCGAGAAGGTAGCTCCAGCTCGGCGGCGGCGTGCTCCCTTCGTAGCGGACGGCCAACCCCTCGGTCAGCCAGTGGGGCACCTGGTAGTTCGTCTGGTTCAGGTTGAACACGTGGACCATCTCGTGCCGGATCACGCGGTTCCAGTTGAACGGCTTGCCGATCACCTTCGACTTGTCGCGCGGCGACACCATCGCGAACAGCGGCCCCGTGCAGGCGCCGATCGTGTGCAGGTCCGGCAGCGCGACGACCCGCCCGCTGAACATCTCGTGCTTGTTGAACACCTCGATCAGGATCGGCTCCTTCGGCTGGTGGTCGAACTGCGTCGCAAGCTCCTTGTAGATGGATTCGAGATAGAGGGCCATGTAGTTCGCCAAAACTTCGTCGTTCTTCTTGTCGAAGCGAACGATGAAGTGGGGCGTCTTCAGGGTCTCGTATTTTTCGAGGTGGTCCAGCACCTTCAGCGTGTTGTGGACGCGGACATTGAAATTGTCGGCGTCGAACGACGCGTCGAGCAGCTTCCGCGCCTCCGCCTCGCGGCCCAGCCGCATGTACAGCATGCCCAGCCCGGTCTGCGCGTCGGGCAGCTTCGGCTCGGCGGCCAGCGCGGTCTTGTAGAACTTCTCGGCGTCGGCGTACTGCTTGCGCTCCTCCAGCCGGGCGGCCAGCTCCGTGTAGAAGACGTGCGGCTTGGCGTTGTGCTTCTCCACGTCGGCGACGACCGCCTTGAGGTCGGCGTCCTTCTTCTGCATGTAGTGGCACGCCGCGAGCCGTGCGAGCGTTCCTTCGTCGCGCGGATTCACGACTCGGGCCTTCGCCAGATCGACCAGCGTCTTGTCGATCTCCCCGGAGAACCAGTACACGTCGGCTTGCAAACAAAGTGCGATTACAAGACTGGGATTGATCTTCAGCGCCTGCTCGGCGAACTGCTCGGCTTCCTTCATCTCGAAGCCGGCCATCGCCATCTGCCCCTTGCAGACGAAGACCTGGGCCGCGCGCGGATTGATCGCGAGGGCGCGGTCGAGCGCCTTGGTCGCGCCGGGCTTGTTGTGCTTCTCCAGCAGCAGATTGCCCGCCTCGTACTCGGCCGGCCAGTAGGTTTTGTCCTTCTTCGCGGTGTCGTTGAAGATCTCGGTCAGGACGAACTGATACTGGTCGCCAAGGTGCTTGTAGCGGGCGCGTTCGAGCGCGGCGAGGCCGACGAGCATGAGTTCGTCGGGGTCGGAGATTTCGTTGTCTTCGGTCTGGCGCTTGGAGTAGGTGCGGATGAACCAGACGAAGTGCTCGTCAGCCTTGGCCCAGTCGCCGCGGTCGCGCCAGAGCTGGCCGAGCACCCAGTGGGCGAGGAAGTTGCCCGCCTGCAGCTCCAGCGTGGTCTCGGCCGACTTCTGGGCGTCGTCCCAGCGGCCGCGCAGGAAGAGCACTTCGGAGCGGCGTGCGAGCAGGTCGGGGTTCTTGGCGTCGTCGGCGAGGAGGTCGTCGACGACCTGGAGGGCCTTGTCGTAGTCGCCGGAGCTTTGCCAGGCTTTGCTCAGGCCGAGGGTGGCGCCAACACGGAGCTTGGGATTCTTGGCGAGTTCGAGGAACGACTCGCGCGCCTCGCCGTAGTTGCCGCGCAGCCATTCGGTGCGGGCCTGCTTGAGCGTGGCCCCCGCGTGCAGGGACGAGGCGAGAACGAGCCAACCGACGAGAACGCCGAGCTTCTTCATGCGAGGCACCGCCGAGGTCGAGGAAGAATCACCCGCATTCACCTTAGCCGGGACGTGGGCAAAACGCAAGAATCTCGCGGGAGGCAGGAAGAAATTCAACCACGAAGGAGCACGAAGGGGCACGAAGAAGGGAAGGCGGAAAGCACAATGAGACAGCGTTGCCCGCGTTTTCGGTTCATGGGAAGCCGAACTTGGATCGTTGACATTCGTGATTCATGTCGAGAGAATGCAGGCAGTCTTGTGAAGAGATGCCTGAGCGTGGAGAGGGTTCGATGGTTGCAACGTACACCGCAGTGGTTCAGCAAAGCGGCGACTGGTGGATTGGCTGGGTCGAGGAAGTGGCGGGCGTGAACTCGCAAGGCGCCACCCGCGAAGAACTGCTCGACAATCTCCGCGACGCGCTCGACGAAGCCTTGGAGCTGAATCGCGAAGAGGCGAGAGCAGCGGCGGCAGTGACCGGTGCCTATGAAGAAGTGGAGCTGGTGTCGTGAAACGACACGATCTGATCCGTCACCTCCAGCAGAACGGCTGCGTCCTGATCCGGGAAGGGAGGCGACATTCCTGGTGGGGCGATCCGCGGAGCAAACGACGGACTTCGGTCCCGCGCCACACGGAGGTTCCCGATCCGCTCGCGCGCAAGATCTGCCGCGACCTGGGGATTCCTGATCCATGATCCGTCCCCCTGGAGAGGGCCACAAGTAAGGAGCCGAAGGCGAGCGGGGGGCGTAAGCCTACCCCTTTCAAGGTGATTCGGCGTGGTCGGCAAGTTCGCGGGCCGTCGAGCGGTGGGCGCCGTGCCGGGTCCGCTTGACCTCGGCCGGCTTCTTGGGGCCTCGTTTGCTTTTCCGGTAGCGGCTGTAGTCCAGTCCTTCCGCTATCCCCTGCAGCCAGGCC
>JAYSSW010000856.1:0-6491 GCA_043720335.1 Planctomycetia bacterium | reverse complement strand
CCTCGGCGCCGAGGTCGGCAGCAACAACATCGAGTGGGTCGTCCTGTTCAACGACCAGCGCGTCGGCTCCGGCCGCTCCAGCGTCAAACGCCTCCCCGACCGCACCTTTGAGCTGAAAAGCTCGTTCCGCTTCACCGATTTCAAACTCTCGAAAATCATCAAGGTCGTCGAAATCGATCTTCAGAGGTTCAGCGGCGACACCATCGTCACCGAGGACGGCGGCCTGCTCTCCATGTCGTCGACCATGACCGCCGAGTTCTTCACCACCGACATGAAGCTGAAGTTGAGCACCGTCGAACTGCAATTCGACGCCAAGGTCGAGGACGGCCAGATCACGCCGAACGTGCTGGTCAAATCGTCGAGCTTCGGCAACTTCCAGCCCAAGATCGGCAAGACCGCGTTCACGCAGCGCGGCAGCGTGCTCAACCCGATGCACCCCGCCGTCAGCCGCATCGCCGGCCTGTCGCCGGGCCGCACCTGGCGAATCCACCTCTTCGATCCGGTCGACATGCTGGCGAGCGCCGCCAGCGACTTCATCCCCGGCATGGCGGGGGGCAACACGATCCCGATCCTCGACGCCACGGTCAAGACCGACACGATCCAATGGGGTGGCGAGGACACGCCATGCTACCTGATCGAGTACGCCGAGCCGGGCGAGGCGGTGAAGGCCCGCACCTGGGTGCGCCAGCGCGACGACGCGGTGATCCAGCAGGAAGCCCGCCACGACCGGATGTCGATTCTTCTCCAGCGCGTCTACGTGAAAAACCAATAGGCGGCCATGATCGAGCTGATCCATCTCTCCAAGAAATACGGCAGCAAGCAGGCGGTCGACGACCTCAGCCTCTCCATCGCGGCGGGGGAGCTGTTCGCCTTCCTCGGCCCCAACGGCGCCGGCAAGACCACCACGATCAAGATGATGTGCGGCCTGCTCTTCCCGACCAGCGGCACCATCCGCGTCGCGGGCTTCGACCTGGCGACGCATGGCCAGGACGCCCGCCGGCTCGTCAGCTACGTCCCCGACACGCCGTTCCTCTACGAGCGGCTGACGGGCCGCGAGGTGCTGCACTTCATCGGCGACATGTACGGCATGCCGCGCGAACGCAAGCTGAGCCGCATCGACGAGATGATCGACCTGTTCAGTTTGGGCAAGTTCATCGACGACCTTACGCAGCACTACTCGCACGGCATGCGCCAGCGCACCGTCTTCGCAGCCGCGCTGCTGCACGAACCGCGCGTGCTGATCGTCGACGAGCCGACGGTCGGCCTCGACCCGCGCAGCATCCGCATGTTGAAGGACCTGCTGCGCCAGCAGGCGAAGGGAGGCACGACCGTGTTTCTGTCAACGCATTCACTCGACATCGCCCAGGAGTTGGCGGAGCGCATCGGCGTCGTCGCCCAGGGGAAGCTGATCGGCTGCGGCACGCTCGACACGCTGCGGCGACAGGCCGCCCTCGACGGGTCGCTGGAGGACGTGTTCCTCAAGCTGACCGAGGAATCGGTCCCGATGGAGGGGGAGTGACATGCCGATGTCACCAACAAGGCTGTTCCAGAACCTGCGGTTGAAGCTGCTGCAGAACTCGATGCGCGTCGTGATGTCGCACTCCTGGCTGCGCGTCGCCACCATCGGCTTCTGCTGCCTGCTCATCTGGGGCCTGCTGTTCGGCCTGAGCTGGAAGGGATTCCACGAACTCAGGACGCGCTGGGAGTTCCCGCTCAACGGCCGGCTCATCGAGTTGCCGTTCAACATGCTGTTCTTCACGCTGACGGTGATGCTCGTCTTCTCGACCGGCATCATCCTGTACAGCAGCCTGTTCAGCTCGCCGGAGAGCCAGTTCCTACTCGCCGCCCCGGTGCCGGACGACCACATCGTGGCGTACAAGTTCCAGGGGGCGGTCGCGTTCAGCAGCTGGGCGTTCGTGCTGTTGGCCAGCCCGATCCTGATCGCGTTCGGCATGCACGTCAACGACGGGGCGCCGTGGTACTTCTACGCGGCGATGCCGCTGTTCTTCCTCGGCTTCGTGCTGCTGCCCGGCGCGATAGGCGCCGTGCTGGTGCTGCTGATGGTGAACCTGGTGCCAAGGCACAAGAAACAGATCTTCGTCGGACTGGGATTGGTCGTCGTCGCATTGCTGGTGTGGTGGGGCGTGTCGTGGTACCGCTCGACGCGAGGGTCGGGCCTGGCCGGGGACAGCAAGGCGTGGTTCGACAGTTTCCTGCAGGAACTGTCGATTTTCCGCGAGGAGCTGATGCCGTTCCAATGGATGACCCAGGGCCTGAAAGCCGCCGCGCTGCACCAGCCGGGCAAGATGGCGTACTACCTCGCGCTCATCTGGAGCAACGGGCTGTTCTTCTACGTCGTCACGCTTTGGCTCGCGAAGCACCTCTACCGCCGAGGCTTCAACCGCGTCGCGTCGGGCGGCACGCTGCGGCGCCAGTACGGCGGGCAGTGGCTCGACCACCTTCTCGACCGCGTCCTTTTCTTCCTCGACGCTCAGACTCGGCTTCTCGTCGTGAAGGACTTCCGGACCTTCCGCCGCGACCCGGCCCAGTGGGCACAGATCCTCATCTTCATGGCGCTCGGCACGCTCTACTTCTTCAACATGCGCCGCTTCTACGAGCAAGACATCGGCCGGCACTTCAAGAACGGCATCAGCTTGCTGACGCTGTGCGCGACGGCGTTCCTGATGTGCGCCTACACGGGACGCTTCATCTTCCCGCTGCTGAGCCTGGAAGGCCGCAAGTTCTGGATCCTCGGCCTGCTGCCTTTCGACCGCTCGAAGCTCGTCTGGGGCAAGTTCGCCTTCTCGGCCAGCGGCTGCTTCCTCGCCGGCGAGTTCCTCGTCGTGTTCAGCAACCTGATGCTCGGCATGCCGTGGATCGTCGTCGTGCTTCACGCGCTCACGATCGGTCTGCTGGCGCTCGGCTTCAGCGGCCTGAGCGTCGGCCTCGGCGCGTGCATGCCGAACTTCCGCGAGACCGACCCGTCGAAGATCGCCGTCGGCTTCGGCGGCACGCTGAACCTTGTGGCGGGGCTGCTGATGCTGCTGGTGCTGGTGTCGCTGATGGCGCTGCCGCTGCACCTGATCTACGCCGGCAACCCCGACCAGGCGCTGCCCGCCGGCTCGCTGCCGTGGTGGGTCTGGGTCGGCTTCCTCGCGGGCGCGATGCTGGGAGCCGTCTTCACGCTGCTGCCCCTGCGCGCGGGCGTGAAGCAACTCCGCGCGATGGAGTTCTAACAGGGGGGGAAGAGGACTAACCGCAGAGACGCAGAGACGCAGAGGGAAAGGCAGAGAAAGACAGAGAGACCGGGAGAAGGGGAGATAGGGAGCGTGGCGCCAAGCCCCACCATGAGCAACGCGATTGGTGGGGGTCGAACACGCGAAGGCATCACCCCCAGGAATCGCTCCGCTCATCCTGGGGCTTGGTGTTTTCCTTTCTCTGTCTTTCTCTGCTTTGCCTCTGCGCCTCTACGCCTCTGCGGTTAGTTCTTCTTCGCCAGCAATTCCGCTGAGCGGTCGATTTCGTCCTCCGTCGTGAAGCGGCCCACGCTCAGCCGCACGGCGCCTTGGCCGATCTCCGGCGGGACGCGCATCGCGCACAGCACAGGCGATTGCGTCACGCTTCCCTCGTGGCACGCCGACCCGGTGGACGCGGCGACTTCGGGGGTGCGCTCCAGCAGGGCCGCGCCGACGTGGCCGACGAAGTTGACGTTGAGTGTGTTGGGGAGTCTTTGTTCGGGATGGCCGTTGAGGCTGATCTTGTCGCCGAGCGCGGCACGCAGTCGGTCCCAGAGGCGGTCGCGCAGTTGCTGCAATCGCTGCGTCGCGGCGGGCAGGCTTTGCTGGGCGATCTCGCACGCTTTGCCCAACCCGACGATATAGGGCGTGTTCTCGGTCCCGGCTCGGCGGCCTCCCTCGTGGCCGGCGCCGTGCAGGAACGAATCAAGCTTCACGCCGTCACGGACATAAAGCACGCCGACGCCTTTCGGCGCGTACAGCTTGTGCCCCGCGACCGTCAGCAGATCGACGCCCAAGCCATCGACATGGACGGCGATCTTGCCCAGCGACTGCGCGGCGTCGGTGTGGAGCAGCACGCCGCGCTCGCGTGTGATTCGGCTGATCGCCTGGACCGGTTGGAGCGTGCCGACTTCGTTGTTGGCATGCATGATGCTGACGAGCAGCGTGTGCTTCGTGATCGCCTTCCGCACGTCGTCGGGATCGACCATGCCGAAACGGTCCACGGGAAGCACCGTGACCTTGCAGCCGAGCCGTTCGAGGAACTTGCAAGGCTCCAGCGTCGCGGGATGCTCGACCGCGCAGGTGACGAGGTGCGGCGCCGAGCGCCAGCGGGCGAAGAAGCCCGACATGCGCTGGAAGGCGACGCCTTTGATCGCGTGGTTGCTCGCTTCGGTGCCGCCGCCGGTGAAGACGATCTCGCCCGGCTTCGCGCCGAGCAGCGCAGCAACTTGTTTGCGTGCGCTGTCGATGGCGTCGTGCGCCGCTCGTCCGTAGAGATGCGTGCTGGACGGGTTGCCGAACTGCCCGAAATCGCGCGACCCTGGTACAATGCCGCCAAGGCAGGCGAGCATCGCGTCGCGCACGGCCGGGTCGATTGGCGTGGTCGCGTTGTAGTCGAGGTAGATCGGCATTTGGGTCATGGAAACGGCCTGCATGCGGGGTCGATGCCAGCGGTGGAGCTTGTCAACGGGAGAAATGCCATGTTATTGGAAGTCGAAGCGACCTACGAAAACGGCGTGCTGGTGCTGGACGCGCCGCTGCCGTTGAAGGAGCATGAGCGCGTCAAGATTCAGATCAAGCCCAAAGCGACATTGTCGAGCCAGCTTGCAGGCTCGATGAAATGGACGGGCGATCCGGAGATCTTGAGGAAGATCGCCGAGGATACGGAGTTCAGCGTGCTGGAGCCGAAAGAGCCATGACCTTCGTTGATCTTCCACAGCATGTGTCGGTGTTCTTGGACGCGAACATATTCGTGTACTCGTACACGGACGACGTGTCGTTTGGCGCTGCTTGCACAGCGTTGCTTGAGCGAGTCGAACTGCAAGAGTTGAAAGGCTTCCTTTCCACCCATGTCATGAGCGAAGTCGCTCACCGCTTGATGACCTTGGAGGCATGCCAAATTTTTGGCTGGTCCTGCACCGGAGTCGCAAGGCAGTTGCGGCGTCATCCCGGACACTTCCAAAAACTGCACAAGTTTCGCGCTTGCTTGGATGGAATCGTCGGCATCGGCATCCAGATCCTCTCCGTCCACGCCGCCGACGTTCTTTCGGCTGGCGACCTCAGCCAGCGGCACGGGCTCCTCAGCGGCGACGCGCTGCTGTTGGCCGTCATGCAGAAGCACGGCTTGTCGCACCTCGCCAGCAACGACGCCGACTTCGATCGCGTACCAGGCATCATGCGTTACTCGCCCGTTTGAGCCTTGAGAACGACAAGGTTCACAAGGCGCCGACGCAAAGAACTCGACACGCGGCAGTCTTCACGGCAGATCTTCAAAAAAGCGGCTCGTCGAAGTCAGGGGCCATGTAGAGGACGCTGCCGCGACCGAGGCCGGGCGCGGGCCGTGGGACGCTGCGGTTGCCGACCAGTTTCGCGACTGGCAATTCGTTTTCCATGATGACGATCTCCTGCCCAGGGGCGAGTTCGTCGATCAGTTGCTTCAGGTTCGCTTGGACCTGCTCCACGGTCAAGATCGCTGACATCGACGGCGCTCCTTCCAACGGCACTTCGGTTCATCCTTCTATTTTGCACGATCGGCACGCGTCTGTCGATGGAGACGCCGCCGGAGCGGGTTGGGCTTTCTCGCTGCGAACGCATACTCTTGCCTTGGGTAGCAACATTCTGAAAGGGAGAATCCCATGCAACGCGTTCTTTGGTGCGTCGTTTTCGCGGCGGCGGTGGCCGGTTTCTCGCTGGCGCCCAGCACGGCGGGCGAAAAGAAGAAGCCCGCCAACGAAAGCGACTGGATCCCGCTGTTCGACGGCAAATCGCTCGACGGCTGGCACGTCAGCGCCAAGACCGGGCACAGCCGGACCAGCGGCAACAAGACCGGCGGCAAGTGGGTCGTCGAGGACGGCGCCATCGTCGGCAGCCAGGACGTCAAGGGCAACGGCGGCATCATCATCACCGACAAGAAATTCAAGAACTTCGAGGTCTCCCTCGAAATGAAGAACGACTTCGGACCCGACAGCGGCCTCTTCCTCCGCTCCACCGAGGACGGCAAGTGCTACCAGGCCATGATCGACTACCACGCCAACGGCAACCTCATGGGCATCTACGGCGAAGGCATCGGCGGGCAGCCCCACGTCGACAACTTCAAGTTCGAGAAGAACGTGACCGACATCGTCGAGGTCGGCAAGACCCCGTTCAAGCTGCCCGTGTCGCCGAAGGAATGGCCGACCTTCTGGAAGCATGGCGAATGGAACGAGCTGAAGGCCCGCATCGAAGGCAACCCGCCGAAACTGACCACCTGGATCA
>JAYSSW010000855.1:0-13971 GCA_043720335.1 Planctomycetia bacterium | reverse complement strand
GTCGCGGCTAAACTTCGCGCTGTTCCGGCACCTCGTCGTCCCCCTCCAGGTCGAACAGCAGCGGCATCACCTCGCGGATCACCTTCTTCGTGCGGCGCAGCTTCGGGCGCGGCAGCTCCTCGTCGAGATGGTGCGCCTCAAGTTGCTGAAGCACCTCCCTGGCGCGGTCCAGCACTTCATTCGGCACGCCGGCGAGGCGGGCGACGTGGATGCCGTAGCTCTTGTCGGCGCCGCCGGGGGCGATCTTGTGCAGGAAGACGATGTCGTCCTGCCATTCGCGGACCAGCACGTTGCAGTTGCGCAGGTTCGGCAGCGTCTCGGCGAGCTGGGCCAGCTCGTGGTAGTGCGTCGCGAACAGCGTGCGGGCGCCGACCTGCGTGTGCAGGTGCTCGGTGATCGCCCAGGCCAGCGACACGCCGTCGTAGGTGCTGGTGCCTCTCCCAATTTCGTCGAGGATCACCAGGCTGCGCGGCGTGGCGTTGTTGAGGATGTTCGCCGCCTCGGTCATCTCGACCATGAACGTGCTCTGGCCCCGGCTCAGTTCGTCACTCGCTCCGACGCGCGTGAAGATGCGGTCGGCCACGCCAACCAACGCGGATTGTGCGGGGACGTAGCTGCCGATCTGCGCCAGCAGCGTGAGCAGCGCGACCTGGCGGATGTAGGTGCTCTTGCCCGCCATGTTGGGGCCGGTGATGAGCAGAAACAATCCATCGCTGGGGCCGAACGCCACGTCGTTGGGGACGATGGTGCCGGGCGGAAGCGTCTGGTCGAGGACCGGGTGCCGGCCTTCGCGAACCGTCATCACCGGCTCGTCGGAGAGCTGCGGACGAACGTACTGCCGCGAGACGGCAAGCTCCGCCAGCCCCGCCAGCACGTCGAGATGCGCCAGCACCTCGGCCGTCTGCAGCAGGCGATGAGTTTGGGCGGCGACCATGTCGCGCAGCTGCACGAACAGCTCGTGCTCGCGGGCCTGGCTTTTTTCCTCGGCGGAAAGCACCTTCTCCTCGTACTCCTTCAGCTCCGGCGTGATGTAGCGCTCGGCGTTCTTCAGGGTCTGCTTGCGCTGGTAGTCGGTGGGGATGCGCGTGGCGTGGGTGTGGGTGATCTCGATGTAGTAGCCGAACACCTTGTTGAAGCCCACTTTCAACGAGTTGATGCCGGTGCGGGTGATCTCGTCGGCCTGGAAGCGGGCGATCCATTCCTTGCCGCCGCGGGCGATGTCGCGCAGCTCGTCGAGGGCGGCGTCGTAGCCGGGCCGGATCACGCCCCCTTCCTTCGGGCTGAGCGGCGGCTCGTCGACGAGCGACGTTTCCAGTGCCGCACGCAGGTCGGGGCACAGCTCCAAACTCCGCTCCAGCTCGCCGAGAAGCTGAGATTTCCGCGCGACGACCTTCGCCTTGATCGTCGGCAGGAAGCGCAGCGTGCGGCCGATGGCGGACAAATCTTTCGGCGAAGCGCGGCCGGTGCTGACGCGCGACGTGAGGCGCTGCAGGTCGTGGACCTCGCCGAGCGCCTTTCGGATTTCGGTGCGAAGGGTGGTTTGCTCGACGAACTCGGTGACAGCGTCGAGTCTCGCTTCAATGGCTGCGATGTCGGTGAGCGGGGCGAGCAGATGTTCCGCCAGCAGCCGAGCGCCCATCGTCGTCGCGGTGCGGTCGATGGCGGCGAGCAGCGAACCCTGGCGCTGGCCTTCGCGCAGGGTGCGTGTCAGTTCCAGGCTGCGGCGTGTCACTTCGTCGAGCTGCAAGACTTGATCGCCGTGGTACGGCTTCAGGCGGCGCAGGTGTTGCAGGCTGGTGCGCAGCATCTCCTGCGCGTAGATGAGCAAAGCCCCCGCAGCGGCGAGGCAGGGCTGGGCGTCGTCGAAGCCGAAGCCGGCGAAGGTGGAGACGTTGAAGTGCTTGCCAAGCGCGGCTTTCGCGGTGAGCGGGTCGAAGGTCCAGTCGGGGCGGGTCGACAGCGTCGGCATCGTGGCCAATCGCTGAATCAGGGCGGGCATGTTGCTCGCCTGCGCTTCGGGGCAAAGGCATTCGGCGGGGCTGAGGCGGCCCAGCTCCTCGCTCAGCCGGTCGGCCCGCACGTCCATCGCGTGGAACTGCCCGGTGGAAACGTCGAGCCAGGCGACGCCGACCGGTGATGAAGGGGTGCTTTGCAGGATCGCGACGAGATGGTTGTGCTGCTTGGGGTCGAGCAGGTCGTCCTCGGTGACGGTGCCGGGCGAGACGACGCGCGTGACCTCGCGCCGCACCAGCCCCTTCGCTTCGGACGAGTCCTCGACCTGGTCACAGATGGCGACGCGGTAGCCCATCTGCAGCAGGCGATGGAGGTAGGTTTCGAGGGCCTTGTGCGGCACGCCTGCCATCGGGATGCCGTTGTCGCGGCTGGTGAGCGTGAGGCCAAGCACCTGCGAGGCGAGCTTGGCGTCGTCCTCGAACAGCTCGTAGAAGTCCCCCATGCGGATGAGCATCAGCATGCCGGGATGCTGGGCCTTGGCGTCCCGGTACTGCTGCATCATGGGGGTGGTCATGAAACGATCCTGCGATTGCAGATTTCAGATTTCAGAATGCGGATTTCAGATTGCGTTCACCAAGCCCCAGGATGAGCGAAGCGATTCCTGGGGGTCGGCGTCTCGCGCTATTTTACGCAGTTCCCGCGTGGTTCGACCCCCACCAATCGCTTCGCTCATGGTGGGGCTTGGCGACGTGTCAACAAGCAAGCCCACGGGAACAATCGCCGTGGGCTTGGAGGTCGGATCGCGCGTGGGGCGGGGTCAGCGGCAGCCGTTGGCGACGGCCTTGCGGATCTTCGACATGGTGAGGTGGTTGCCTGGCGGGTGGTAGGTGACTTCGGTCATGTAGGAGCGCATCAGGAGGAGGCCGCGGCCGCAGGGGCGTTCGAGGTTCTCGTCGGCGAGGGGGTCGGGGACGTCGTCGGGGTTGAAGCCGGGCCCCTCGTCGGTGATGTTGATGTCGAAGCGGTCGGGGCGGATGCGGACGCGGATGAAGACGCGCTTGGCGTGGTCCATCTGGTTGCCGTGCTTGATGGCGTTGACGAGGGCCTCGTCGAGGGCGAGCTTGATGCCGAAGATCTCCTTGTCCTCGAAGTGGTTGGTGCGCAGCTGCTTCTCGATGAGGTCGCGGATGCGGTGGGCCTCCTCAGGGTCGCTGGGGATGACGTACTCAACGGCTCCGTCCGATTCCATGATGCGCATGGGTTCGTTGCCTTTCTGCTGCGGAGATGGGAAAGGAGGAACGAACGAGCGGGACCATCCCTAGCGTGGGGCTGGCTCATTCCTCAGCAACGGGCGAACGCCGACCAACGGGACATGCCGCCGCGTTCCGGTGCGGGAGCGCGGGCGCCGAGACCACGAAACATGGATAGGCGCGTCAGAACGCCTGGAGTGCGGACTGCTCGTCCTTCTGCATGTTGAAGAGCTTGTTGAGCTTGGTGATCTCGAAGACCTCGTAGATCTGGGCGTCGATGTTGCAGAGGACCAGCTTGCCGCTGGCGGCCTGGACCTTCTTGTTGAGGGAGATGAACTTGCCGAGCGCGGCGCTGGAGAGGTATTCGACGTTGCCGAAGTTGAGGAGGATCTTCTTGCGGCCCAGTTCGTCGACGAGGCTGAAGAGGTCCTCGCCGATCTTCTGGATGTTCTGCTCGTCGAGGATCTTCTTGTCGATGAAGTTGACGACGGTCACGTCGCCGATGTCTTCCACTTCGAGCCGGCGCCGCCGAGGTTGCGAGGACATGAGGAGTCTCCTTTGGCCCGGTTCCCCGCTGGCGTTCGAGGGGAATTGGTTGGCGGAACCGGATGCCATCCCCCAAATGTTAAAAGCGCGAGAGCCAATGTCAAGGGATTTCGGACATTGCGATCCAAGCCCCAGGATGAGCAACGCGATTCCTGGGGGTTCGACCCCCACCAATCGCTTCGCTCATGGTGGGGCTTGGCGCTCTTTGACCACCGTCGCCTGCACGGGATGCTTGCGGTCCCACGTCACGCGCACGCTGGCGGCCGAGTCCACGCGCAGGTACACGACAGCGGTGCCGGCGAGGTCGATCTCGCACGGCCTGCCGTCGGCGGCGAGCGGCCTGATCGCGACGGGGCTGCGGGCGCCGTCGAAGAAGCCGGGCTGCATCTGGGCGACCGACCAGTCGCGGAAGGTGTCGGCGAAGGGCTGCAAGGTCGCGGCTTCGACGTTGTGGATGCCGGCCAGGTTCGACTGCGCGAGTCGGCGCAGCACATCCACGCCGTGCTTCCGCGTCAGCCAGCGCGTGAAGCGGAAGGCGGCGCCGCGCGTGCCGTCGGTGCGCCACAGGCCCGAATGGTAGTAGTCGGGGACGACGAGAGGGTAGGCCTCCGGGGCCTCGGCGTAGGCGGCGAGGCGCTTCTCCAGGTTCGACCAGCCGTAGCCCTGCATCTCCTCGGCGACGTGGGCGATCCCTTCGTTGAGCCAGCTTTCCTCGTCGTGCCGCTGCCGGATGTCGAGATGGTTTTCGAGGGCGTGCTCGCAGAAGAGAACCGCATGGGCGTACTCGTGGGCGAGGACGGTGCGGAGGTGCGGGCCGGGCCGGAGGCGGCTGTTGAGGGCGAGCATGTCGCACTGGTTGCCGAACGGGCGGGCGGCTTCGCGCAGGAAATCACTGCCTCGCACGAAGCCGTCGAGCGCGACCTTGCCCCCTTGCAGCCGACTGAGCCAGGGCGACAGGAGGATGGTGAAGCGGCCGTCGCCGTCGGTGTCGTGGACCTCGCCGAGATGCCGCCGCGACCACGGCTGCACCTCGTCGTCAAAGACGCGGACGATCTCAGCGATCGTGCTACTGATCTCCTTCGACTTGACTTCGTCACGGTCGACGTAGACCTGGCAGCGGACGCCGACCTGCGCCAGCTCAGCGGTTACCGCTGCGTAGTTGGCCGCGACGTGCAGGTCCTTGTCCTTGGCGAAGACGTGGAAGACCTGCGACTTCGGCGGCGTCTTCGGCTCGATCGCAACAACACGTCGAGCGCGGCGCGACTTCTCCTGCGCCTCGGCCTGCGTGCGGATCAGCTCCAGCCAGTGCGGCGCGGTATCGGCGCGCAGCCGGGGCAGCGACTCGGCGGCGTTCGTCGCGTGCGCCATGACGCGCACGCGCGTCTTCTCCGCTCCTCCGGCGAGCGAGCCGAGCACCAGCGTCGCGCCGCCGCGCACGGTGACGACGCACTCGCCGTCGTCCGTCACCAACGGGACGGCGTCGGCCGAGAGCCTGCCCAGCACGACCAGCGACGCAGCGAGGGCGAGCAGCAGCGAACGCATGCGGGTGGTTCCGTGGAAAGCGAGATGTTTAGCCGCGACGCGCAGCGGTGCGCTGGCGCCACGCGAGGATGCGGCTCACCGACGTGGGTCGCGTCCGCGCTCCGCTGCGCGTCGCGGCTAAACGTGGGGGCCGATTCATCGTCGTCCTTCACAACGCCGCGCCTGCAATCAACGATGCGATTCGGCGACACGACACGCGCACCCCAGCGCGGTGGCGCCGGTCGTAGCGCTTGCAGGAGAAACGGGCACGCCGCTTGACACGCCCGCGCCGCCGCTTACGATGCCCGTTCGCCCGCTTCACGAATCGCAACGCGGAAGGACGAAACCATGCCGAGCCGATGGATTGCCTTGACCGTCGCAGTGTTGGTGGCGCTGGCGGCCGCCCACGCGGGGGAACCGACCGAGGCCGACCGCCTCAAGACGAGCTTGGCGAAGTGGAAGCAGGCCCGCGAGGAGTGCGGCGGCGACTACTCGTACCAGGTCCGCTGGTCGTCCGCGTTCGGGTTCGGGCACGCCACCACGATCACCGTGCAGGCGAACAAGGTCGTCGAGCGGAAGTACGAGGTGTTCGGCCGGCCCGCGCCCGACGGAAAGCCCGCCGAGCAGAAGCCGAAGTGGATCGAGACCGACAAGGAGCTGGGCAGCCACAAGGGCGAAGGCGCCGCCCCGCGCACCCTCGACGCGATCTACGCCGAGGCGGCCAAGCTGCTGGAGACGCCCCTCCCCGCCGGCCACCGGCGCCTGCTCGGCTTCGACAAGCAGGGCATCCTCAGCCACTGCTTCAGCATCGACACGCGCATCGCCGACGACGCCCCGCGCACCGGCGTCAGCCTGTCGCAGCTCCATCTGAAGGCGAAGAAGCAGGGGGCGTGATCTTTCCTCAAAGCGCGAAGTTTAGCCGCGACGCGCAGCGGAACGCGGGCGCGACCCACGATCAGAATCAATATCTCCGCGAGGCGCCCGCGCTCCGCTGCGCGTCGCGGCTAAACTTTTGCGTACCGCTACTTCTTCGCGCCGATGCACCACAGGTGGGTGTGGGTGCGGATGAAGACGTCGCCGTTGGAGATGGCGAGGGAGGAGTTGGTGCTGCCTTTGAGGGCGTTGGTGGCGACGTGCTCGTAGGTGGGGCTGGCGTTGAAGACGAGGGTGGAGGCGTCGCGCATCAGGACGTAGAGCTTGCCGTGGGCGTGGACCATCGAGCCCCAGGTGACGCCGTCGCCGGGTCGTTTCTGGACCTGCCAGACTTCCTTACCGGTGCGCAGCTCGAAGCAGCGTGGCATGCCGTTCTCCTCCATCTGGTAGAGGTGCTCGCCGACGACGACGCCGGTGCCGACGCGCTGGGGGATCTTGTCGCGCTTCTCGAACTGCTGCCAGAGGCGGTCGCCGGAGATGTCGCCGGCGCCGCCGGTCTTGACGGCGAAGGCGTCGCCGGAGTAGCCGGACATGGCGACGGCGACGCCGTTGGCGAAGAGGGGCGAGGCGTAGGCGTTCTTGGTCAGGCCGGTGCAGACCCACAATTCCTTGCCGGTCTTCGGGTCGAAGGCTTTGAGGCTGGGGACGGCGCTGAGCAGGAGCTGGTCCTTGCCGTCGATCTTGGCGACGACGGGTGTGGTCCACGAGCCGGTCTTCTCGACCTGTTCCCAGACGGTCTTGCCGGTTGTTTTGTCGACGGCGAGGAGGACGTTGCGCGGGCCTTTCCACTTGGCGTCCTTGTCATCGACGCTGGGGGAGGCGTTGGGGCCGCACCAGAGGATAGCGAGGTCGTGATGGAGGATGGGCGAGGAGGAGTTGCCGAACTGGTGCTCCCAGTGGCCGAGGTCGGTGCGTTTCCAGAGTTCCTTGCCGTCGTGGTCGTAGCAGAACATGCCGGCCGAGCCGAAGCTGACAACGACGCGGTCGGCGTCGAGGGCGGGGGAGGCGTTGGCGTACCAGGTGGGGGTCCAGTTCTGCTCCTTGTGCGGGTACTTCACGTCGTTCCGCCACAGGAGCTTGCCGTCGGCGCGGGCGAAGCAGAGCAGGCTGCGGACGCCGCCCCCTTTGACGGCCTGGGTGACGAAGACCTTGTCGCCCCAGACGGTCGGCGTCGAGTTCCCCTCGTTGGCGAGGGCCACTTTCCAGCGGACGTTCTCAGTCTCGCTCCACTTGGCGGGAAAGTCCTTGTCGTCGCACTGCCCCTGCCCGGCCGGCCCGCGCCAGCCCGGCCAGTTGTCCGCGACGACCGAGCCGCCGCCACACGCGACCAGCAGCATTGCAATCAGATAGCGCATCGAAAGAAGCCTTTCCGTGAAATGAAACGAATGCACCTCGTTGAGCCGCTCGCCAAGAGGATCGCGGGCGCGAGGACACGTAGGCGAATCGTCAGGGAGCCAGTCGAACGTGGGGATACGCTCGGATCAGTCGATCCACGGTGACCAAGGGACAATCGTAGTGCCGCGCGGTGGCGACGATGATCTGGTCGGCAGGATCGCGGTGGAAAGGACCAGGCAACCGGGTCGAGCCAACCGCCACTTCGGGAGACAACGGCAGGAGCTGAACCGGCTGCAGCGCTTGTGCGAGCCACTGCTCGACCGGAAGGGCGAGCTGGAGCCGCCCCAGCTCGACCAGTTTGGCGACTTCCCAGCACGAGATCGCCGACACGCCAAGGCCGCTGGGCTGCTCCGACTGGATCAGGGCCGCGCAGTCCGCTGGCAGCGAAGCGCCGCCGTCGGTCCACCAGATCCAGACGTGGGTGTCGAGGAGGATCACTCCAGCACACCCCAGTCAGCTTCGGAGACCGGTTCGGTCGGACGGTCGAAGCGGACCACCGAGCCGTGCAGTGACCCTGCCTTTGGATCAGGCAAGGCCGGCGCGCTGGCTGGCAGCACGATCACCTCGACCGTTTGGCCGGCCCGGAACGGGAGATGGTCGAGCGACAGCTTCCCGTCCTCCAGCAGAACCAGTTCCATTCGATGGGCAATGGTCATTGATGCTCCTCCGCGCTCGGCCGAGTTTGCTCACCACGACGGTCTTACCCGCCATGTTTTTTCTGCAACGAATCAAGCATTTCCTTGAGCGAATCCAGAAGTTCTTTTTCGATTGCTCGCGTTTCCGGGCCTGTGTCGCACGCCTCCAGCCGGTTCATGACTTGCTTCATGTCCTTCCACAACCACTCCACCACCTCCGGAAACGCGACAGCCGCACCTTCCGATTTCAGCAATTTCAGCAGCGAGGCCGCCTCCTCGGAGATGTCGTTCTGCTTCCGCGACCAGTCGACCGCAGCTTGCTTGTTCTTGGAGTTCGGCTTCTTGTCGTCGTTGGCTTCGATGCTTCGTTGCAGATCCTTGATCCCGTCATGCACCGCGAGCTGCAACCGGTGCATCTTCGTGAAGCTCGCCTCCATCGCGCCGACGATTTCTTCGATCTTTTTTGGCTGCGACGAGGGATCCTTCTTGGGGCCGCTTTGCGTGGGTTGCAGAGCCAACGTGAAGTTGGCAGGAAGAAGCAAACAAAGAAACGCGAGGAGCAACTTGGAATGCACCGGAAATACCTCCTGGGTTGCGGAATGCTTTCCATCGCCGCGAGGTTCCCGCGCTCCGCTGCGCGTCGCGGCTAAACATACTTCCGTTGCAGTTCCGCCAAGTAGGGGTCAGCGGCGTCGTCCTCGGCCATCACGCGGTCGAGGGTTTTCGCAGTGGTGAAGACGGTGTCGTCGGCAACCATCGCCCGCCACGAATCGTACACGTCGGCGCGGAGCAGGACGTATTCGACGCGGGTGTCGGGATCGACGGCGCGCGGCGGCCCGGAGCCGTTGCTGGCCAATTCGCGGCGCTGTTCCTCGGTGAGGGTAATCATGGTTTCACTTCCCGGCGGTTCGCTGAGTGATGGGCACCGGGACGAACTCGCGCACCATTTCGCCGGTGTCGGCGTTGTGCAGGCGGACGATTCCCTCGAAGCCGGCCGACGCGACGGTGGCGTTCTTGGGGTGGCAGGCCAGGGCGTAGATCGGGCCGTTGATGCCCTTGAACGTGGAGACCGCCTTGCCGTCGGCGGTCTGGGCGACGCGGACCTCCCCCTTGCCGTCGGAACTGCTGCCGGCCACCACGCGGGTTCCGTCCGCGCTGAAGCGCACCGCGAAGACGCGGCCCGCCAGGCCGGGGTAGGCGCGGATGAGGTTGAAGTCGTCGCCGATGACGCGGGCCTTGGTGCGGAACATCTGGTACAGGCGGGGCACGCCGTCGGCGCCGCCGATCAGCAGTTCGTCCTTCTGAGGGTGGCGGTCGACCGCTTGCAGGCCGCCTTTCAGGGCGCCGGGGGTGATGCTGGTGATGTTGTCCTCCAGGCGCTGCGTCGACATCTCGGTCAACTTCATGGTGCGGTCGCGGCTGACGGAGACGAGGTGGGTGCCCTTGAGGGAGAAGACGGTGTCGAGGACCCAGTCGGCGTGGCCGCCTTGATACACCACCTGCTTGCCGGTGTCGGCTTCGATGGCGCGGAGCGAGTTGTCGGCGCAGCCGAAGGCGACGAGCTTGGAGTCGTGCGACCAGCTGACGCCGTAGATGGTGTCGAAGGTGAGGGGGACGGACATTTTCAGCTTGCGTTTCTCGACGTTCCAGAACTGGATCTCGCCGAAGCGGCCCGGGTCGCCGCCGGTGACGGCGAGCCACTTGCCGTCGGGGGAGAAGGCGAGCGACTGGGCGCGTTCGGAGAGTCCGACGAGGCGTGCGACGAGGCCGGAGCCGTCGGCCTTGTGGAGCAGCACCTCGTGGTAGCCGGTGACGGCGAGGAGCGCGCCGTCAGGCGAGAACGCCAGGCCGTTGACGACGGGGGGCGATTCATACACCGGCGGGTGCTCCATGTCGATGGCGGCGATCTTGGCCGACGCCGGCGTGTCGTCGGTGGCGCCCTGCTCGATCCATTTTTTCACGAGCGTCGTTTCGCGGTCCGACAGCGGGTCCTTGTTCTGCGGCATGGCGGCGCGCTTGCCCCCCTGCGGCGTGATCTGGCGGTACAGCTCGCTCTTGTCGGGCTGCCCGGCGACGATGCCCGGCAGGTCGTGCTCGGTCTTCTTCAGCAGGTCGCTGAAGCTGGTCATCACGTAGCCCCCCTGCGCCTTGGCGAGCTGGTGGCAGCCCTGGCAGTGCTGCTGGATGATCGGCCTCACGTCCTTGTAGTAGCTGACCTTGTCCGGCAGCTTGTCGTCCTTCGTCTGGGCGTCGCTCCGCCCGTGCCGCAGCAGCGAAACCCCCGTGACAACAACAACGGCGAGGAGGATGCAGCGAAGCCAGGTCATGCGCGGACTCCCGGAGAAACAAGACACCCCGCGCGTTCGCGGGGAGAGGATCGGACCCCGTCATCTTGCCAGAGGCGGCGGGCGATGGCAAGCGTCAATTGGCATGCGCACGTCTGGCGCGAAAGGAGACACCCGCCAAAGTTTAGCCGCGACGCGCAGCGGAGCGCGGACTTGACCCACGTCGAACAACCGTATCGCCGCGCGGGCGCCGTGCGGGGGATGTAGAATCTCTCCAGCAACTCAAGGCGAGCGGCGCGGCTTGAGCGCCGCCGTGAAAATTTCCGTTCGTGCAACTTGCACGCTGGTCGTTGCAGGCTCGACGAAGTTTCAGCACGTCGCGGCTGGTGCTTGTGCGATCCCTTCCCGGATTTTCCGCACAACCGACTTTGCAAAGCGAGGGCTGCTGTGTTACTTTGGGTAGGTGTTGGTAGAGCTTCAACCGCCCTGGAGAATGCCGATGTTGCTTCGCACATGTTTTCGCGCACTCGCCATGCTGATCCTTGCTGGCTGGTCGATGCTGGCGCTCGTGGACGCGCGCGGACAGGATCCGACCGACCCGAAAGATCCTCCCGTCGCAGAGGAGAAGAAGGAGTTCAAGCGGATCAAGTCGCACACCGACGAGGATCTGCGCAAGCAGCTGCAGGTCGTCGCCGAAATCGGCTTCGACCAGCAAACGGTCTCGATGCTTTATGCGCCCTTGATCAAATTCAGCGGCGAAGGCGCCCCGAACATCGCCCCCGACTTGGGGCAATGGTTCTATCGCCAACTTGCGGCCAAGCTCAAGCGGTCCGACCTGACCGCCGTTTCTTGGCGAACAGGGCTGGACTGCCAGATGGGCAAGGAGCACGCGGATCGCCTGCAGGTACTGTCGGTGGCATTGAGAAACAACCTGCGCAACTCGGTAACGATCGTTGACTCACGTCCCGACCCGCAAAAATTGAAGGCCCTGCTGCAAAGTGGCAAGGGACGCTCCTTTTCTCAACAGCCGAAGGAAGAAGGGGTCAAATCTCGCGAGTGGAGCACGCCCGAAGCGCTGCCGACGCTGCTGCAGATGCTGCAGGCCGAGAACACGCCGGTTCGGATGCTGCTCGTTGACATGATCGCCGACATCGACGGCAAGGAAGCGAGCGCTGCGCTGGCGCAGCGGGCTTTGTTCGACCTGGCCCCGACGGTGCGCGAGAAAGCGGTCGAAGCATTGGCTGCCCGTCCCGCGAAAGAGTTCAAACACCTGCTGATGGAGGGGTTCCGCTGGCCTTGGCCCGCGGTCGCCGAGCACGCGGCGGAGGCGATCCACGCGCTGAAGCTGGCGGAGGCGCTGCCGGAACTGGTGGCGCTGCTCAGCGAACCGGATCCCACGCTGCCTTTCCCAGCGCCGAAGGCGAAGGGCAAGACCCATCTGCTGCGTGAAGTGGTGAAGGTGAACCACATGAGCAACTGCATGCTGTGCCACGCTCCGTCGTTCTCGAAGGACGACCCGGTGCGTGGCCGCGTGCCGATGCCGGGCGAGGATCCGCCGCCGCTGTACTACCAGGCGACGACGGGGCTGTTCGTGCGGGCCGACATCACCTACCTGAAGCAGGATTTCTCGGTGATGCAGCCGGTCGTCAACAACGGGAAATGGCCTGGGAACCAGCGTTTCGACTACCTGATGCGCACCCGTGTGGCGACGCCGCAGGAGCTGAAGCTGTACCAGCAGCTCAAGAAGGACAACAAGCTGACCGACGCTTTTCCGCAGCGA
Organism: Planctomycetia bacterium; assembly: GCA_043720335.1. Lineage (GTDB taxonomy): Bacteria > Planctomycetota > Planctomycetia > Gemmatales > Gemmataceae > JAYSSW01. Next base: position 1,673 of record JAYSSW010000855.1, on the reverse strand, counting down.
GACGCGGTCCTGTTCGCCCTCCGCGAAATGACGCAGACCGACCGGGGCCGGCTGACCGACGACTGGATTCCGCTGCTCAAAGCGATCGAGAAGCAGCAGCCGTGACGCCTGAGCCCGAAGCGCCAGCGAGGCCGCCCCGCGATCGGTGTTGCCCACGCGCCAGCGAGGCGCTTCGCTCTCGCAATACCTACGCCAGCGGCCAACCACGCATCGCCGCGCGGGGCTGCCTCGCTGGCGCTTCGGGCTCAGGCAAAGCAGCTCAGCCGCGAATCGAACCGCTTGAAATGGGATGTCGCCATGAACCGACGCAAGCTGCTTCTGCTCGCTTAAACGACAAGATGCGACGAGCGCAAGTTGTTTAACACCATCGGCTTCCTTCGTTGTCATTCATCTGCGTTTCAGTCGCTGAAGTTTCCACCAGCCCGCTTACGCAGGCCGTACGCCTGATCGCAACGATGATCGGGCCTCCCTGTTTTGCCTTTCTTCGTGCTCCTTCGTGTCCTTCGTGGAGGAAAAAGATTTATTTTGTATGACCTCTTGCATGCCGGTCTGACGCTGTTATACTGTCGTCATACGCGGTATAACTCTTGGAGGTCATCCATGAAAAAGCCCCTGCGAAACGCCTTCACGCTCATCGAGTTGCTGGTGGTCATCGCCATCATCGCCATCCTCATCGCCCTGCTGGTGCCTGCGGTGCAGAAGGTGCGCGAAGCCGCCGCCCGCTTGCAGTGCAGCAACAACCTCAAGCAGATCGGCCTCGCCTTCCACAACTACCACGGCACCCAGCGCTGCTTCCCGCCCGGCTTCTCGTCGCAAACCGCCAGTGTGGATGGGTTGAGCACCGGGCCGGGCTGGGGCTGGGCGGCCCACCTGCTCCCCTATCTCGAACAGGCGAATGTCCATCGCCAGATCGACTTCACCAAGGACATCGCCCACCCGGCCAACGCCGCCGCCCGCACCAACAGTCTGGCCGTCTTCCTGTGCCCGTCCGACAGCCCGGCCAGCCCCACCGTCGTCGTCAACGACAGCTCCGGCAGCCCCATCTGCTCGGTCGCGTTCGGCAACTATGTCGGCATGGCCGGCGTCTATGAAGTCTCCCTCTTCCCCGACACCGGCAACGGCGTCCCCGGCGCCATGCTCCGCAACAGCAAGGTCCGCGTCACCGACATCGCCGACGGCTCCAGCAACACCCTCTTCGTCGGCGAACGCGCCTGGAACTGGCAGGGCCGCGTCCGCTCCCCCCTCACCACCTGGGTCGGCGCCGTCACCAACGCCTCCGTCCCCCAGACCCTCAACCCCGCCCTCGGCACCGAGGTCGAAGGCGTGCTGGTCCTCACCAACTCCGGCAGCATCGACGAGGCACGCGTCCCCAACAACCATCTCGACCACGTCGAGGACCCCAACAGCAACCACACGGGCGGCGTCAACTTCCTCTTCGGCGACGGCTCCGTCCGCAGCATCCAGAACACGATCTCCCCCGCCGTCTGGGTCGGCGTCACCACCCGCTCCGGCGGCGAACCAGTCAACCTCGATTTCTAGCGATAAATGGTCGTGTTTGCTTGACCATTGAGCACTCAGTGAACCTGGCGATATTCGCCCCCTCTCCCCCCGCTGCAAGCACGACTTCCCATGTCGGAGCTGGCGTTGCGGGGGGAGAGGGGTGGGGGTGAGGG
>JAYSSW010000854.1:0-3090 GCA_043720335.1 Planctomycetia bacterium | reverse complement strand
TTACAGCAACGCCGACCAGCGGAGCGACATCGAGCAGGAACGCGATGTTGCGAATCAGCGAAGTCGCGCGCGCGATCTTCGCGGTCAGCTTCTCCTGCACGTCGATGACCAGCAGCACGGCCTCGGCCGCCTGCAACTGCGTCGGAGGCGCCATGGCGCGGCCTGCCCTGGTTGCGGGGGGATCACCTTTCTGGTTTAGCGTTCGCCCCGCGTGCTGGCCAACCGAAAAGCCGACACCGTTCGCACGGAAAGGGCTGATATTCGCCGCAGTCTGGCCCCGTCTTCCTGCGCCGATTTTTCACAGACCTGCGCATTGGACTTGCGCCGACGCGCCCTCGCGCTGATCGGCGGAAAACGACGCGAAAACCGTGCAATCCGCGCAATTGGCGTGATCGGCGCAGCCCGTTTTCGCGCTCGGGGCGGGCGCTTTTTCCGCTTGACATTTCACGCTTGAGAAATAACCGTATGGCGATGCAGCTGGCCACCCGAGTCTTGCGCGAAAGGGCCCCTCATGTTTCATCCGGACGAATTCTGGCACGCCATCCTGACCCGCCCCGATCACGACGCCCCGCGGCTCCGCTACGCCGCCTGGCTCGAAACGAGCCGCGATCCGCTGGGCGAATTCATCCAGGTCCAGTGCCAGCTCGCCCCGATGGAAGGTTCACCACGGCAGCTCCGCGATCTCGAGACGCGACAGCAGCAGCTTCTGGAGGCGCACGAGGACCGCTGGACCGAGGCGTTTGAAGGCAAGGTCGAATGGTGGAGCTTCCGGCGCGGCTTCATCGAGGAGATCTCGCTCGACGCCCGCCAGCTCGTCCAGCACGCCGACCTGCTCTTCCAGCAGGCGCCCCTGCAGGACGTTCACGTCCGCACGGTCGGCGACGAGCTGAGCGACCTGCCCGCTCTCGCCGACCCCAGGCACACGTTCTTCCTCGACCTGTCGTCGAACCCGCTGCGCGACGCGGGGCTGCGCCGGCTCGCCGAGTCGCCGCTGCTGCGCAGCGTTCACGGGCTGAACCTCAACAGCTGCCAGGTGAGCGACGAGGGGCTGTGGGCGCTGAGCGAGTCGCCATACGCCGTCAACCTGCGCGAGCTGTACCTGAGCGACAACCCGCTGACCGACCACGGCCTGCGTGCGCTGACGATGTCGCAGCCGCTGCAGAACCTGCGCGAGCTGTTCATCAGCATCAAGGGCGCCGGCCCCGACGGCATCGAGTCGCTGCAGTGCGCCTTCGGCAGCCGCGTCTGCGTCGAGCGGTGAGGCGAGGTCGCGCGTAAATTCCAACGAACTGAACGAACCCTGAGCGAGGGGATCGCTTGTCGGCTCGCGGAACGTGAATATTCGCCAACCGGGTTCGCTGCGATCCCCTCGCTTGCGCTCAGGGTTAGTGGCAAGCATCAATCGATGCGGTACGCGACGTACTCTCCCGTCGCGGTCGCTTCGATGACGAACGAATGCCCGCCGGTCTCGATGCCGGCGTAGGACACTTCCATCGTGCCGTCCGAGTTGAGGTTCCATTCAAGTCGCGCACCGCCGTGCGGCGAAGCGTCGGCTCGCTGGCGCGAAGATGCTCCAGCGCGGTCCGCGCCGCGGCGACGACGGCGTCGAGCGGCCCGTCCCACTGCGGCTGCCAGGTGATGCCGAGCGTGACGCGCACGCCGGGCGCCAGTTCGGCGGCGTGTTCCCACTCGAACGCCCCGTGCCGCATCTGCTGCCGGGCCGCCGCTTCGTTGCACGAGGCGAAAACGTCGTCCATGCGAAGGCTCCGTCGCGGTCGTTCCAGGATGGTATCGCCTGAGCCCGAAGCGCGAAGCGAGGCAGCCACGCGCGACGGTGCAAGTTCCGCAGCACCCGCCCACCGTCATGGCAGCGACGGGCGGCTCTCGCGGCGCGAGTCGCCTGGCCCGGCCTCGCTTCGCGCTTCGGGCTCAGGTGCCTGGCGTTGCGAAGGCGTGATTTTCTGAGCCCGAAGCGCCAAGCGAGGCAGCCACGCGCGACGGTGCAAGTTCCGCAGCACCCGCCCGCCGATGCGGCGACGGGCGGCTCTCGCGGCGCGAGTCGCCTGGCCCGGCCTCGCTTCGCGCTTCGGGCTCAGAAATCAAGCGCCACTTTGCACTACTCGCGCAGCGCCACCGTGTTCGTCAGGCGGCCGATGCCGGTGATGTCGATGTGGACGACGTCGCCGGCGGCGAGGGTGAAGTCGTCGGGGGGGACGACGCCGGTGCCGGTCAGCAAAATCACTCCGCTGGGGAAGCTGGTTTCGCGGCCGAGCCAGTCGATGAGGTCGGCGAAGGTGCGGGCCATCGCTGCGACCGTCGTCGATCCGTCGAAGACCGGCCGGCCGGCGCGCTCGATGACGAGGCGGATGGCGGTCGCGTCGGGGGCGGGCAGCGCCTCGGCCAGCGTGATGCAGGGGCCGAGGGCGCAGGCGTGGTCGTACATCTTCGCCTGGGGCAGATAGAGCGGGTTCTCGCCTTCGATGTCGCGGGCGCTCATGTCGTTGCCGATCGTGAAGCCGACCAGCTGCATCGACGGCGAGATGACCAGCGCGAGTTCGGGTTCGGGAACGCTCCACTTGCTGTCGCGGCGGATGTTGACGCGCTGGCCCGGCCCCGACACGCGGTAGGCGGGCGCCTTGAAGAACAGCTCCGGGCGCGGGGCGGTGTAGACGAGGTCGTAGAACCGGGCCGCCCCGACCGACTCGCGTTTGCGGGCTTCCTCGCTGCGCTTGTAGGTGACGCCGGCGGCCCAGACCTCCTGCGTGTCGATGGGGCAGAGCAGCTGCACCTGCGACAAGGCGACGGTCGGCTTGCCGGCGTTGAACTTGGTCTGCGCGGCTTCGAGGGGCGAAGGGGCGTGCAGGATCTCGACGAGCGAAGCGGTCGCCAGCAGCCTGACTTGGTCGTTCTCCAGCACCCCGCCGCGCACGCTGCCGTCGGCCAGCTTCACTTTGCACAAACGCATGGTCGCTCCTCGTGGACTCTCTTCAAGGGTTTCATCGGGGTCAGTATACGTGCGGCGAGAGACGACTCGCAGGGTGAGAAGCCCCGTTCCACCTCGGCATGGCGCCACCAGCCCGCTTGCGCAGG
>JAYSSW010000853.1:0-3091 GCA_043720335.1 Planctomycetia bacterium | reverse complement strand
CGCCTCAGACGGCGGCGGGCTTGATACGCGCGATCGAATTTCCCCCGTCACTTCCCCTTCACTCGCTCGATCGCGCGGCGAAGCTCGCGGACGCGGTCGAGGTCCACGTCGGACGGGTCGGTTTGCAGCAGATGCTCGCAATCGGCGAGTGAGCCTTGCCGCAGCCCGGCCTGGTAGCGGAAGACGGCGCGGGCCCAGCGCTCCTCGTGCGAATCGGGCAGCACCGTCAGGATGCCGTCGAGGTAGCGCAGCATCGCGGCGGCGTCCTTCTCCTGCTGGGCGACGTTGATGAGGTTGTGCAGCATCCGGGCGATGGTCGCCTTCTTCGACACCGGCAGCAGGTCGCCGGGGTCCAGCGGCTGCCCGGTGATGCCGCGCACCTTCTCGCCCGCCTCCTTGTCGGTAAGGAGCTTGCCCCCCTCGTACACGTCGATCAGCTGCTTCGGCCCCTCCGCCGGCTCGTGGCGGACCACGAAGTGCCCCGGCAGCGCCACGCCGACGACGTTCAACTTCAGCTTCCGCGCGATCTCCAGGTATAGCACCGACAGCGTGATCGGCAGCCCCTCGCGGTCGTCGATCACTTCGTTGAGGTAGCTGTTGTGCCGGGAATAATACTCGCCCCGGCTGCCGTGGAAGCCACGTTCCTTGAAGAGATACTCGTTGAGCCGAGTGATTTTCTGCGCGGGCGTGGCGTCCTTGGGGAACTTCTCCGCGACCTGCCGGGCCAGCCGATCGACCTCCTGGCGATACGCTTCCACGTCGATCTCCTCGTTGTCCATCTTGGCGACGAGCAGCGCCGCCTTCAGCAGATCGGCGTCCTTGGCGGCGAACAGCTGCGCCAGCTCGGCCAGGCAGCGTTCGTGGTGCACCTGCTGCGCCAGCTTGCGCAGCTGCTCGGCCTGCTTCTCCAGCTGCTTCGCCTTCTCGCGCAACAGCACGCCGCTCGCCTCCGGCTGGTCGAGCAACGGCTTCAGCTGCTTCGGCGTCGGCTCGGCGTCGAACGCCAGCCCCTGCCACGCCTTCTCGAACGCCGCCCGCACCGGCTCCGGCACGCTCCCGCCCGGCAGCTTCGTAGCGACTTGAAACCGCTTAAACTCGGCCACCGTGTCGCGGAACTTCGCCAGCCCGACCGTCGCGCCCGCGTAGTCCGGCTCGTCAAGAGTGACAACGAGACTGTCATTGACGAAGCATTCGATCTTGTCCTTGCCGACGCGAACTTTGAGCGTGTTCCAGTCGCCGGGGCGGTAGCGGTCGCTGGGGGCGTCGTGGAGGATCTTCCAGGTGAACACGTCGGAGCCGCGGAAGCGGGTGAGTCGGAGCTTGCCTCCCGACGGATAGAAACCATAGTGCTGATCGCGGTCGTCGCCGCCGAAGATGAGGCCCGCCGCTCCGGCTTCGTCGTCGAGCTTGACGGTGACGGCGATCTCGAACGGCTGGTCGGGGACGGCGCGCTGCGACAGGCACAGGGTGCGGCCGCCGAAGCCCGTGCCGCTGCCGTCCGCGATGATGCGGCCGGCGCGCTGGCGCCAGCGCCCGCCGAGCAGCGTCTTCCATTCCGACTTGTCGAGGGCGCCGATGGTCAGCCATTGCTCCATCGAAACGGGGTTGGGCTTGGCGAGAAGCTGCTTGAGGGCGTTGATGGGGACCGCGAAGCCGAGGTTGGCGGTGACGAGTGATTTCATGGTGACGACGCCGAGGACGCGCCCCTGCATGTCGAGGACGGGGCCGCCGCTGTTGCCCTGCTCGATGGGGATGGCGAGCTGGAGCATCGACACGCCGTCAAGTTCGCGCTTGCCCGACAGGACGCCGGCGACGACGCTGTGCTCCAGCCCGCGCGGATGCCCAAGCGCGACGATCGGCTGCCCCTGCTTCATCGCGTTGGAATCACCAAGCGGCAGGGCCTTCAATTTCTTGGCGGCGATGCGCACGACGGCGAGGTCGAGCTTGCGGTCGGAGGCGACGATCTCGCTGGCCTCGTGCTTGGAGCCGTCGGCGAGCTGGACGACGACGGGGCGGCCTTCGCCGATGACGTGGAGGTTGGTGGCGACCAGCCCGTCGCCGACGACGAAGCCGGTCCCCAGCCCCTGCTGCTTGCCATCGCGGCCGGTGTAGATCAGCACGGCGATGGAGGGCTTCAGCTCCTCGGCGAGCTGCTCGACGGTCCGCGCCTCCTTCGCTTTCGGGTCGGGCGGCTTCGCCTCGTCCTGCCCGCGCAGCGGCGCCACCAGCAGCAGACTCGCGACCAACAGCAGGCAGTAGCGCACGTTGCGACCCTCGCGAATGTCGAGCGATGAAAACGTCCCGTCCTATTGTGGACGAACGCCGCGCGAAAAGCCATCCCTCGAAGAACGCGAGCCGCTGAGCCCGAAGCGCGAGCGAGGCAAACCGCGCGACGATATGGCGCCACGGGACCGGCGACTCGCGCAGCGACAGCCGCGACTCGCTGCGCGTCGTCCAACGGGAGACGCTTCGCTTGCATCATCGCGCGGGTCGGCCTCGCTCGCGCTTCGGGCTCGCCGGCGACTCGCTGCGCATTGTCCAACGGGACAGGATGAGATTGGTTGTCTTCGCGTGGTTCCCGCGCTCCGCTGCGCGTCGCGGCTAAACTTTGTTCGCCTACGTCGTGTAGTCGGCGTTCAGGCGGACGTACTCGGTCGTCAGGTCGCAGGTGTAGAACGTGCAGCGGGCGCTGCCGAGCGTGAAGACCAGCCGCAGCGTCAGCTGGCGGTTCGCCTTGATGAACGCGCTGACGGCGGCGGCGTCGAAGGGCAGCGGCGTGCCTCGGTCGTACAGCAGCGTGTCGCCCAGCCACAGCGACAGGTCGCGCTCCTCGAACATCACGCCACTGTAGCCCGCCGCCGAAACCACGCGGCCCCAGTTCGGGTCGCCGCCGAAAATCGCGGTTTTCACCAGCGGGCTGTCGGCGACCGCCTTGGCCACGGTGCGGGCTTCCTTCTCGGTGCGCAGGCCCTCCACCTCCAGCGTGACGAGATGGTCGGCGCCCTCGGCGTCGCTGGCGATGGCGCGGGCCAGGTCGGCGCACACGCCGATCGCCGACTGCCGGAATGTCGCCAGCGCGTCGCCCGTGAGG
>JAYSSW010000852.1:0-3092 GCA_043720335.1 Planctomycetia bacterium | reverse complement strand
TCCGCGCTCCGCTGCGCGTCGCGGCTAAACGGTGACTACGCCCGCACCAGCTTGTGGTACGCCTCGCGCAGCTGGTTCGTGATCGGGCCGGGCTTGCCGTCGCCGATGGCGCGGCCGTCGCACTTCACCACCGGGATCACCTCCGCCGCCGAGCCGGTCAGGAACACTTCGTCGGCGATGAACACGTCGTGGCGGGTGAGCGGCACTTCCTGCACCAGGATGCCCGCGTCGAGCGCCAGGTCGATCACGGTGTTGCGCGTGATCCCTTCGAGGATGCCCGCGTCGATGGGGGGCGTGCGCAGGACGCCGCTGCGGACGAGGAAGATGTTGTCGCCGGAGCACTCGGCGATCTCGCCCTTGTGGTTGAGCATCAATGACTCAAGACAGCCGGCCTGGATGCCTTCGATCTTGGCGAGGATGTTGTTGAGGTAGTTGAGCGACTTGATGCGCGGGTTGACGGCGTTGGGGTGGTTGCGGATCGTCGAGACGGTGGCGATCTCCATGCCGGTCTCGTACAGTTCCGGCGGGTACAGGCTGATGTCGTCGACGATGATGACGACCTGCGGGTCGCTGGTGCGGCGCGGGTCGAGGCCGAGCGAGCCGGCGCCGCGCGTGACGAGCGGGCGGATGTAGCCTTCGATCTTCTGGTTGGCGGCGATGGTGTCGTTGATCGCCTGGGTGAACTGCTCGCGGGTGAGCGGGATTTCGAGCTTGATGTGGCGGGCGCTCTCGAACAGGCGGTCGACGTGTTCCTTGAGCTTGAACGCCTTGCCGTTGTAGATGCGGATGCCCTCGAAGACACCGTCGCCGTAGAGCAGGCCGTGGTCGTAGACGCTGATCTTGGCGTCGGCCTTGTCGAAGAGTTGGCCGTTGATGTAGACGCGGGGGCTGGACATGGTGGTTCTCGGGGGATGCGTTGCCACGGTCGCCTGGTCCAGCGATTTTACTTGCTGGCCGTCGCCATGTCGAACCCCGCCGGCTCGAAAGGGGCGTTTCCCATCCTCCCCGCCTCGATGCGGACGACACGATCGGTGTCGTGGACCAGCTCCATGTTGTGCGTGACCATGACAATGGTCAGGCCGTCGTCGCGGTTGAGGTCGCGCAGCAGCTTCATGACGTGCCTGCCGTTGGCGGCGTCGAGGTTGCCCGTCGGTTCGTCGGCGAGCAGCACGCGCGGGCGGTTGATGAGCGCCCGCGCGATCGCCGCGCGCTGCATCTCGCCGCCGGACAGCTCGCGCGGCGTGTGCTTCAGCCGGTGCGACAGGCCGACCTTGTCGAGCATCTCCTCGGCAGCCCTTCGCAACTGGCGGCGGTTGCGGTACCAGCTGAGCAGCGAATGCGAGATCATCGCCGGGCTGAGGACGTTCTCCAGCGTCGTGAGTTCGGGGAGCAGGTGGTAGAACTGGAAGATGAAACCGAAGGTGCGGTTGCGCAGGTGGTCGCGCTCGCGGGCCGGCAGGTTGTCGATGCGGCGGTTGTCGAGGTGGATGCTGCCTTCGTTGGGGTGGTCGAGCGTGCCGAGGAGGTGGAGCAGCGTGCTCTTGCCCGACCCGGAGTAGCCGACGACGCTGAGGAACTCGCTTTCCTGCACGTCGAGATCGACGCCGCGCAGCACCTCGATGCGGTTGGCGTGCTTGACGTAGGTCTTGTGCAGGTTGACCGCGCTGAGCAGGGGCTGCATGGCAGGCTCCGTTGATCAAATTTCAGATTGCGGATTTCAGATCTCAGATTGAACAGCCCCCCAAGCCCCACCATGAGCAACGCGATTGGTGGGGGTCAAAACCCGCAGGAATCGCTGCGATTATCCTGGGGCTTGGAGGACGTGATTATCGAACGTCAATCGTAGCGCAGCGCCTGCACGGGGTGCAGCGTGGCGGCCTTCAGCGCGGGCAGGACGCTGAACACGACCGAGACGAGGATGGCGCCGACGTTCACCAGGAAGACGGCGAACGGGCGGATGTCGGTCGGGATCTCGGAGAAGTAGTAGACCTCGCCGGAGAAGATGCGCTGGCCAGTCAGGTAGCCGATGAGCTGCTCGACGGCGTTGATGTTGCAGGTGAGCGCCAGGCCGAGCGCGGTGCCGAAGCCGGCGCCGAGCAGGCCCAGGAGCAGGCCGTAGCCGAGGAAGATGTTCATGATCCCGGAGCGCGAGGCGCCGAGCGCCTTGAGGATGCCGATGTCGCGCGTCTTCTCGGCGACGATCATGCTGAAGATCGACAGGATGCCGAAGCCGGCGACCCCGACGATCATGAACAGGAGGATGTTGAGGATGTTCTTCTCGATCTCGATGGCGCGCAGGAGCGGGCCTTGCTTGTCTTCCCAAGTCGAGACGGTGACGCGGTCGGAGACGAACAGCCGCCCCAGGGCGGACTTCACCTTCGCGCTGTTCTGCTCGTAGTCGTGCAGCTTGACCTGGATGCTGCTGACGCGGTCGTGCAACGTGCGAATGTGCTGGAGATGGTCGATGTCGACGAAGACAAACTTGCCGTCGTATTCGCTCAGTTCGGACTTGAAGTAGTCAAGGACGACGAACTTGTCGTAGACGGGGAGCATGCGCTCTCCGCCGACGGTGGTGAGGATGATCTCGGCGCCGGGCCGGATGACCGGCTCGTCCTTGGTCACCTTGGTCTCAGGATCGGTTCGGCGAAAGTGTCCCATCTGAAAGCCGATCATGCAGCCGTGCGGAATCGTGGCGACGACCGGCGTCGGTGCGGGGGGAGGCGGCGCGTTCGGATCGAGCGGGGGCTGCGGGAGCTGTTGCTGTTGCTGGAACTGCATCAGCTCCTGGTTGAGCCGATAGTTGTCCGCGATCTCCTTGGGAACATGGAAGCTGGGGTCGGTCTTGTATGCGGGATCGGTGAGAAACTCCTTGTAGCCGCCGACTTCGGACTTCGATTTCGGCTCGATGCCGATCACCATGACCATGCGCGTCGCCATCTCGCCGTTGGGCCAGCGGAACTGCAGCATGGCGGGGACTTCCGCCGTCGCGGTGATGCCGGCGACGAGCGGGCCGAGAACGGGATCCTTGCGGATGCGCTCCATCTTCCCCTTGGCGTCGCCGAAACCGTCCAGGCTGTGGCCTTCGATGACGA